>DASPOV010000125.1:0-2246 GCA_035625815.1 Methyloceanibacter sp. | reverse complement strand
GAGCTCGACGAGGGATGGCTGGAGTTTGCCGCAGCCCGAGGGGCAGGGATAACGAGACGAAGAGATGATCTTGTTCGGCCTGACGAGGCTTGAGATGAGGATTATTGCCCACTCGTTCGGGTCAGATGCCAGCGCTAGAATCCTGATTGAGGGGTCCAGTAGCGCATGCTGGGGGGCCAGCTCGTCTGTGGGTAGGACCTCTGCAGCGCCTGGACCTCGTAATCGCCCTTCGCGTAAGGCACAGGCCCTAAATAAAAGCTCCAGCCGCCAGGCCGGCCGGGATTGTAGTAATAGGGATAAATGGGCGGACGCCCGCGCTTAAAGATTTGAGCGGGCTCAACCAAGGACGGATGGCTCCCCACCCCAGGCACGAAGGCTGGTGCGGCGCTCGCAGATTCCGGCCAATTGATCTCCCAAAGGCTGAACGCAATCACCGCCGTCCCGACGAGGAGCGATGCCATTTTCTTCGAGTGGATCGCTAAATCTGCCATATGGTCTCCAATGTCTGCTTTGGGGCAGGAAGGAAGTTTAAGTGAGGATCGGCGCCTCCGCAATTAGTCCCAGCGCAATCCGGCTTCCTGAAGGCAGCGAGCGAAACGATGACGCCGGGCGACTCATTCACTGATCATCTCCCGCTCCACCGCTCGCCAGCCGATGTCGCGGCGAAAGAAGCCGTCGGGCCAGTCGATCCTGTCGACCGCGGCATAGGCGCGGGCTTGCGCCTCGCGAATATCTGCACCCCGTGCGGTCACGCCGAGGACGCGCCCGCCATCGGCGAGGATGCGATCCGCGTCGCGCTTGGTGCCGGCATGGAAGATTTGCACGTCGGTGTCGCGCGCGGCGGCATCAAGGCCCTTGATCTGGGTGCCCTTGGCGTAAGCGCCGGGATAGCCCTTCGCCGCCATGACCACGCAAAGTGCAGGCTCCTCGGACCATTCGAGCGTGATGCGGTCGAGCCGCCCCTCTGCCGTGGCAAGCAGCGCCGGCAACAGATCCGACTTTAGGCGCAGCATCAGCACCTGGCATTCCGGATCGCCGAAGCGGACATTGTATTCGATAAGCTTTGCCGCGCCGTCCTCGATCATCAGTCCGGCATAGAGCACGCCCTTGAAGGGAGTTCCTGATTCCGCCAATGCGCGCACCGTGGGCTCAATAATCTCGGTCATGACGCGCCGGCAAAGGTTCTCGGTCATGATCGGGGCCGGCGAATAGGCGCCCATGCCGCCGGTGTTCGGGCCCTGATCGCCGTCGAAGGCGCGCTTGTGATCCTGCACCGTGGCGAGTGGCAGCGCTGTCTTGCCATCCACCAATGCGAAGAAGCTTGCTTCCTCGCCGCGCAAAAATTCCTCGATCACCACCTCCGCTCCGGCCGCGCCGAAGGCGCCGGAGAAACAGGCTTCAATCGCGGCCTCGGCTTCAACCTTTGTCTCGGCGACGGTCACGCCCTTTCCGGCGGCAAGCCCGTCAGCCTTGATTACGATGGGAAGCTTCTGCTTCGCCACGTAACTCTTTGCCGCGCGCGCGTCAGACAAGCGGGCATAGGCCGCGGTCGGGATGCCGGTCCGCGCGCACAAATCCTTCGTGAAGCCCTTCGAGCCTTCGAGCCGAGCAGCAGCTTGAGAAGGCCCGAACAACTTAATGCCTTGCGTTTCGAGATCGTCGGCAAGCCCCGCCACGAGCGGTGCCTCTGGGCCGATGACCACGAGGTAGATCTGCTTGTCCTTGCAGAACCGCGCCACCGCCGCATGATCGCAAACGTCAAGCGCCACGCAATGGGCGACGTCGGCGATCCCGGCATTGCCAGGCGCGCAATAGAGTGTGTCTAGCAGGGGGCTTTGTTTGAGCTTCCAGCCGAGCGCGTGCTCGCGGCCGCCTCCACCTACCAACAGTACGTTCAATGGGGTAAAGCTCCACTTTATGAGGCTGCCTAGCTAGCACGCGGGCGGCCAGAGCAAAATGGAACCGCAAGTTCGATGGCCGATCGCAGCGCAAATCAACCCGCGACAAATCTCGTCGAATATAGCGTCTCGGAACTTGCCTTCGCGCTCAAGCGTACCGTGGAGGAGGCCTACGGGCTGGTGCGGCTCCGCGGGGAGATCTCTGGCTTCAAGGGCCAGCACGCTTCTGGCCATTGCTACTTCGCGCTGAAGGATGAGAATGCCGCCATCGAAGCGGTGATCTGGCGGAGCACGTTTCAGCGGCTTAAGTTCAAACCCGAGCAGGGGCTCGAGGTGATCGTCAAGGGA
>DASPOV010000124.1:0-3097 GCA_035625815.1 Methyloceanibacter sp. | reverse complement strand
GGCCGCAGTACTCTCGACCGAGCGTGCAGCGATACCGCCATCGGGGAGCGCGAACTAACGGCAATGTCCCACGTCGAACTTACGCCCCGGCGTAAGTTTCAGGCGAGGGCTCGCCGCTTTGCCACCCCGTCCACTCGCCGAGGGTGGGCGTCTGGAGCCGCGTACCGAAAATGTGCATAGAGCCAACCCCACCGAAGAAGGTGGCTTTGACGCCCTCTTCTGGCCAAGAGAAGATCAAATATGTATGCTGCCATCTGCTCTGGAGTCAGGGACGGGGAGATGCGCCGAGCCGTTCGGGCAGCTTGCTTCATCACAGCGCTAAGCTGCACGCCAGCTTTAGCCGATAATCCGACGCTTCTGCAAAAATTCAAGGATTGGTCGGCTTATGCTGCCACCGGCACGCCGAAGGTCTGCTTCGCTGTCGCCCAGCCGAAAGGTCAGACTCCCAAGAAGATCAAGCGTGGGCCTGTCTATTTTTATATCTCGCGCTGGCCCGCCGACGGCGTCACGAACGAGGTGAGCGTCAAGATGGGCTATCCCCTTGGCGACGGCGCCAAGGCCACGCTGACCGTTGGCGCCGCGAAATTCGACCTCTTCACCAAGGATGAGGGCGCCTTCGTTGAGAAGACCGACGTGGAGACACGCCTGGTGGAAGCCCTGAAAAAGGCAAGCACCATGAAGATCGACGGCAAATCGACCCGCGGTACCGCCACGAGCGACGTGTATTCGCTCGACGGCTTCAGCGATGCGCTCGCTCGCATTGCCAAGGAATGCAGCAGTTAACGTGCCGCAAGGGACGTCACCCTCCGGTCATTGATTGCGGCGATGAACAGGACTAGCGTCGTAGCGGCGCCGTTCCAATGGAAGGACTTCATGAAGCTCGTCTATGTTGTGATCGCCGCCGCGCTTCTCGCGGCCAGCCCGGTCAAGGCCCAGGTGGTTGATATGTCGACCATCACTTGCGCTGACTTTTCGGGACGTCCCGCCGATCAAATGGCCAACATCATGTTCTGGCTGGAGGGCTACTACACAGAGGACGATAACCCGACCACGATCGACTTCGCAGAGTTCAAGTCCACGCTCGAGAAGCTTCTAGCCTACTGCTCGAAAAATCCCACGGTCGGGCTATTGACCGCCGCAGACGAAGTGATGGGCGGCAGCGACGGCAACAACCACAATTAAGGTTCGAAAAACCGGTTTTTGCCTTCCGATTTTCCGAATCTCGGCCTTGGCGAGACGCCCCACTTGCATGATATGAAGGTGAGCCCAGCGTTTGCCGCCGGCTAACCGTAGGCGATGTGCGCATTGTCCCTTGCTAAGAAAGCCCCGCCCCAGCAGGCGGATGGTCGCGAGGCGCTGATCGGGCTCGATCGGTTGGGGCTTGCTGCAAAGCTTGATCAGGTCGGCGTGCCGGAGCACCAAACGCGCATGCGCGTCGGCCAGCTGTGGAACTGGCTCTATGTGCGAGGTGCGACCGAATTTGCGCGCATGACCAACATCGCCAAGGGGTTTCGCGTCGAGCTCGCTGGAGCCTTCACCCTTGACCGGCCTGAGATCGTCACGGAGCAGGTGTCGTCCGACGGAACACGCAAATGGCTGCTCCGCTTACGAGACGGCAAAGAAGTTGAGACGGTCTACATCCCGGAAGAGGATCGTGGCACGCTGTGCATTTCGAGCCAAGTCGGCTGCACGCTCACCTGCAGCTTCTGCCATACCGGAACGCAGAAGCTCGTGCGCAATCTAACGCCGGCCGAAATCGTTGGTCAGATCATGATCGCGCGCGATTGTCTTGGCGACTGGCCTGGCGCTGCGGCGGAAGACCCGCGCGGTATTCCCGACACGGAGCGCAAGATCACCAATGTCGTGCTCATGGGCATGGGCGAGCCACTTTACAATTTCGACCATGTGCGGGACGCAATGGCGATCGCCGCCGATGGCGAAGGTCTTTCCGTTTCCAAGCGCCGCATCACGCTTTCCACCTCTGGCGTGGTGCCGGAGATCCCCCGCTGGGGCACCGAGGCGGGCACCATGCTTGCGATCTCGCTGCACGCGGTGCGCGACGAGCTGCGCGATCAGCTCGTGCCCATTAACAAGAAGTGGCCAATCAAAGATTTGCTCGACGCCTGCCGCGCCTATCCGGGTCTCTCCAACGCCAAGCGCATTACATTCGAATATGTGATGCTGAAGGGCGTCAACGATTCGATTGCCGACGCCAACGAGCTGGTGCGGCTGCTCGCCCACATCCCGGCCAAGATTAATTTGATCCCGTTCAATCCCTGGCCAAGTGCGCCGTACGAATGCTCGGACTGGGAGCAAATCGAGAAGTTCGGCAAGGTGGTAAATCGCGCAGGCTATGCGAGCCCGGTGCGAAGCCCTCGCGGCCGCGACATCATGGCGGCCTGCGGGCAACTGAAAAGCGCAAGCGTCAAGCAGCGCGCCAGCGAGCGGCTGGCTCTTCCTCCTTAGGCACGCTTCGCCCAGGCATGCGCCGCTTCCAGGCTCTCATTACCTCAGAACAGATCATCACCAATGGTAAAGGACGGGGCGCTGAACAGGCCGCGTAAAGCCTACCAGAACTCGATCGCGCTCATGACGACGTCCGCTGAGATGCGAGAGTCTTGCCTTATAGTGCCCTTATAGTGCGCGCCTTCGCAGCGCGAGACCTTGTCACACGAGGCCTAAGAGTGATTGTCCGCGCCATTTTCCGCGCCCTTTGGGCGGCAACCGCCTTCATCGTCGCCGTCGCCGTTGCGCTTGGCGTCTTGTTCGTGCTCGGCGCGCTGTGGGTGGGCGATGAGCTCCGCGCCGCGGCACCCAACGATCCCGTCCTAACCATGGGCGCCAACTGGTTCGGCATCGTACTGTTTGTGGGCACCGTGACTCCGGCGCTCACTGTATTGCCCGCCGCCATCGCCGCGATCGTGGGCGAGGCGCTGCGCATTCGCTCCTGGGTGTATTACGTGCTTGCCGGCGGCGCGGCGCTTACCGCGATTCCCTTGCTCGCCTCCCCGCCAACCGATTCGCTACCGGCCTTGCCCGCTAGCCAATATATGACAATCTTCGCTGCCGCCGGCTTTGTCGGCGGCAGCGTCTATTG
>DASPOV010000123.1:0-10520 GCA_035625815.1 Methyloceanibacter sp. | reverse complement strand
GGCTATGCGCCGAGTCGGCCATGTCAGCAAGCCAATTAGCAGGTGTCGTGCCGGGCCTTGTGCGGGCATCCACATTTATGGGCGATGAAAGACATAGATGGCCGGGACACGCCCGACCATGACGGCTAGGTGTCAGCCTTTGCGGGTTCCAGCTCGCGCGCTGCTTTATACTCACGCTCAAGCCCTAATGGTTCGGCCCGGATCAATCCCCGTACTGAATTGCCGAGATAGATGCGATCAGCGCGAGCGAGGTCCGCAAGCGTCAGTATCGCCTCGCTCGCGGCCGCGCGCGGCAGGTCGATCAGCTCCTCCCGCAAGGTGCCAGGCAAGAGCCCGCAGGTGAGCGCCGGGGTGAACAGGCGTCCATCAAGTTCGATGAAGAGATTGGTGCGGGTGCCTTCGGTCAGCTCTCCCTTCTTGTTGAGGAAGACGACCTCGTCACAGCCGGTCAGCGCTTTCTGGCGCTCCATCTCGCGATCGTAGAACTGGCGCCGCGTGGTCTTGTGGTAGAACAGATAGTCCTTCTCGTCGATGCGGCTGCCGGAGATCGTAAACCGCCATACGGTGTCCCTGGACGGAAGCTCGACCTTGGTCGAGGTGACGGTAATGGCGCCGTACTCGGCGAGGAGTAGCCGCACCATATACACGTCGCCGTCGAGCTTCTCGACTTCGGCGGAAAGCGCGCCGAGCACTTTCCCGCGCTCGAAGGGATACCCGAAATGGGTAGCGGAGGACTGGAGCCGCGCGAGATGCCGCTCAAGCAGATGGAAGCCTAAGCCGCGTTCCCAACGGATGGTCTCGATCAGCTCGAAGGGCGCATCCACCTTGGTGAGGAATTGCGCCTTCAACAAGCACTCCTCGAATTCGGCATCGGCCTTAGAATCGGAGACGATGCCCGAGCCGATGCCCATCTCGCCAGCGCCGCCCGCGTCCATAAAGAGAGTACGGATCGCCACATTGAACTGGGCGTCGCCGTTAGGCGCAATATGGCCGATGGCACCAGTATAGACGCCACGAGGGAGCGGCTCGAGCTCGCGGATGATCTCCATGGCGCGAACCTTGGGCGCGCCCGTCACCGAGCCGCAAGGGAACAGGGCTTTAAGCATGTCCTTAAGCCCTATATCAACTCGAAGCTCGGCAGTGATGCCAGAGGTCATCTGATGCACGGTGCGATAGGTCTCGACGGTGAAGAGGTCGGTGACCTCGACCGAGCCGATCTTGGCGATGCGGCTAAGATCGTTGCGCAAGAGGTCCACGATCATCAGGTTTTCGGCCCGCTGCTTCTCGTCAACGGTGAGCCAAGTCTTGAGGCGGGCGTCTTCTCGCGGCGTGCGGCCGCGCGGAGCAGTACCCTTCATGGGGCGGCTCGTCATGTGCTTGCCCTCGCGGCGGAAGAACAGCTCTGGCGAGAAAGAGAGGACATTAAAATCGGAAGCGCGGATAAGCGCCCCATATTCCACCCGTTGATTGCGCCGCAGCGCCGCGTAGAACGCGACCGGATCGCCGGAGAAGGCGAAGCGATATTTCAGCGTGAGGTTGATCTGATAGACGTCGCCAGCGGCGATGTAGTCCTGCACCTGCCGAAAGGCGCGCGTGTATTGGTCGCGCGTCCAGGAGAGTTGCAGATCTGAGATGGTCGAGCGCTCCAAAGCGCCATTGGCATCGAGCCAGCCGCGCGTCTCGGCATCGTTATCGAAGCGGCGGGGCTCGCGAAAGAGGCCGATCCAGAAGAGCGGCTGCTGCCGGTCCCGGGGCAACAGGGTGTACAGCTTTGGCTCCAGCAAACAGCCAAGCTCGTAGGCGAAGAAGCCAACGGCGTGGAGTCCACGCGCGAGGCCTTCGGTGATGGTGTCAAGCCCGGCTTCCACCTCTGCCGGCTCATAGACTGCGACGACCCGCTCCGGCGTCTCGAACAGCAAAGTCCTGTTGGCCGCGTCGGGTACCGTCGCGGTCAAACCGTCGTCGAGGAGAATGAAGGGAGTCGCGGTCATTTCACCAAAGGTCGGAGCATATGGGGGCAAAGCGCGTCAACATCGAGGAAATATGGCTTTATGACAAGATCAGCATTTCGCCCTTGCCGAGCACAGCCATGTCGCCGATCAGTCTCCGGGCGCGGTACCCGATCTTGAACCGGCCATCGGTCGCCTTGAGTTGCCGGTCGAGCAGGCGGAGCCAGTCGAAGTCGACCGTACCGCAATCGCCGAAGGTCGGCAGCAGGTCGTTCGGCTCCTTGTCGAGGATCAACGTGCCGCGGCGCAATCCATAACCGGCCCAGCGGCCAATGCGGCCCTTAAGCAGGATGCTGCCAGCGATCATGCGGGCCCCGGCGTAATCGCCAGCGCCGCCACGTCCGATGATGAGGCCGCGACGCATGCGCTCTCCGAGCATGGCGCCCGCCTTGCCGCCGATTGAGAGCCGGCCGCCGCAAACGCCGTAATTTTCGCCAACCCCCACGCCGCCTGCACGCTCGCCGACGTCGCCCGCAATGTCGATCATGCCTCCCCGCATGCTGGCGCCGGCGAACGGTCCGGTGGAACCGCTCACCGCGATTTTCCCTGCGCGCATGGTGGCGCCGAGATAGGCCCCGGCACTGCCATCGACGATGATTTCGCCCGCGGTGAGCCCCTGCCCGATCCAGTCGCATCTTTCATCGGTGCCGATAAAGCGAAGCTTGGCAGCATCCGTGCCCTTCAGCTTGAACACATCGCCCACAGTCACGGACTCGCGCGTCGTGCCGATGGCGATCGCCAGGATGTCCTTGGGTTTGCGGCCAGCGAGCCCGGCAGTGGTCAGCGGCGACAGGTCGAGCCGCTGATTTGGCTCGGTCACTAACTCGAGCGTCAACGCACTCACGCGACGATCTCCTTGAGGTGGAAATGGTGCGGCCCGAGATTGCCGCCGTAATTGCCGGCGGAGATGTGGGTAATGCCTTCGCTCGCGCCGGCTTTGGCAATGGCATAAACGCCGGCGCGCATTGCCTTGGCAATGGCGGGGGCGGTCAGGCCATCGATGACGATTTCCATCACCGCCTCGACATTGAGCGGCAACGCCGTGTTCACCGCGCCCTTGAGCGTTGGACAATACGCGTCGTTGGTCGAGGCGATCTGGCCCTTATATTTGGAGCCGACCTTTGAGCCCGAACGCACGATGCCGCCCGGGAAGGGCGTGATCACGTCGGAAACCTCGCCGATCGCCTTCACCGCGCGCATGCAGGCTGCCAGCACGGCGCGGTGGGATCGGCCGAGCACTAATAGATTCCCGCCACCAACCGCATTCTTAGTGAGGCCGGTCTTCTCCTCGCACACGAACTCGCCGTCCATGACCGGGATCCGCCAGAAGCGCCGTCCGCCAATCACCTTCGACATTTGCCAGCCATCGCCGAAGAAGCGGAGCGAGGCGCCGAGCTTGAGCTTTTTCTCCCCTCCGAGGCCGGCGAAGCAGGCGGAGCCTGGGCTTGTCAGCACGCATTGACCCACGCGGTTGCGCAGCTGCCGCTGCAGCTTCTCGATCTCCATGGCGAAGATTAGCACCGCCACTCCAGGGCGCCCGTCGAGTGTCTCGTCGCGGCCAAGCAGGCGTTCGACACCGGCCTCAGCCCCGCAGGCGATCACCGAGGTGGCAAAGCCCGTCATGGTCTGCGCGGCGATAAGCGCCCATTTCTGTGTCGGCGCGGTGATGATGATGCGCGTGCCGACCATCGAAAAGGCTTCGGCAAACGTCTCGACGATTTCGACGCCTTTGATCTTCAGTTTAGACATGGCACCGTTTGAAACCGATCTGGGCGTGCGGCAATGTGGCCAGGCACGCCGAAACTTGCAGGATCAATCCGTGATAGCGGTCATAGGATTTTTCAACCCAGCGCTTGATCGCGGCGTCGAAGTCATACCGCCGATTACTGGCCATTGCATGCGACCAAGCAGTTCGGCCGCGCCTCTGAGTGCGCTTGCCTCGTCGGCCCCCTCCCCCCATCAGGCACACCACCATGGAGCCGCACCATTAAACAGGTGCCGGGAGGCGTGCAAGCGCGCGAATGTGACGCTTATTCCTCTACTCGGGGATGATCTTGAAGCGGGCCCCCGGGACTCGGCCTACTTCTTCGGCTTGTCATACTTGACATAGGCGAAGCGCATGTCGTTAGCAGGCGTACCTTCCAGCGGTCCGCCCTCCAGCGCAGGCTGCCAATGCACCACCTCCTCGATCTTCTTCGCCAGCGCGAAGTCCTTGTCGGTGACACCTTTGGCGGCGTGGTTCATCAACCTGAC
The DNA here is from genome assembly GCA_035625815.1 of Methyloceanibacter sp. GTDB lineage: Bacteria > Pseudomonadota > Alphaproteobacteria > Rhizobiales > Methyloligellaceae > Methyloceanibacter. The sequence goes on along the minus strand of DASPOV010000123.1, from coordinate 6,258 downwards.
CTCGACCCAGGCGTAGGAAGCGGTGATGTCGGGATGATGCCAGGCAGCCTCGGCGAGATGGCCGATGGCATTAATCACCATCAGTGTGCCCTTCCAGCTATTAGTCTTGTATTTGCGCCTGATCCAGCCACCTTCGAGGTACCAATGGGGCAGCTCGGCCTTTAGCCGCTCCTCGACCTCCGCGTCGGTGTAAGTTCGCTCAGAAGTTGCCATCGGGGTGATCTTTTGAAACAGTATGGCACTATCCTGCACCTTCAGAGCGTATCCCAGAGGCTTCGAGCCAACAATGGAGGATGCCTTGCGTCCCGCGCGCACAGGCGCCGATAGGGTTAGGGCGCCATGCGATCTTGTTTCGGTAAGTACAAGCGCACGCTTACATTTTGGATTTCTGGATCCAAGCGGACGGGGCAAGCGGCCGTTCGGCAGCTTCGGGCTCGCAATCGACCGGCCGCAAACGCGGCTGACGCTGCGGCGGGGCAGCGAATTCCAGATCACGGGCGTGGACTGCGCGCGTGCGGAGCCCTATCTCCGCTCGATCTCCACGAGTTTCGCGCTTGCCTCGCCCTATCATCTGCATCTCGACGAGGTGATCCCGGCGCATGCGGGGCTTGGATCGGGCACGCAGGTTGCGCTTGCCATCGGGTCCGCCGTCGCGGTGCTGGAAGGCTTGCCGCTCGACTTGACTGACATTGCCGCGCGGCTCGACCGTGGCAAACGGTCTGGCATCGGCATCGGTACCTTCGGGCAGGGAGGCGCCGTGCTCGACGGCGGTCCTTGCGACGGTGCGCTCCCTCCAGTGCTTTGCCGCCATCCCTTCCCGACCGGCTGGCGCGTGCTGCTCATCATCGATCCCGCTGAGACTGGCGTGCACGGCGCAAGCGAGGCCGCAGCCTTCGCCGCGCTGCCGGACTTCCCCGAAAAGGAGAGCGCGGATCTGACCCGGCGCATTCTGCTCGGCGCGTTGCCTGCGCTCGCCGAGGAGGACTTTAAGAACTTTTGCGATCAGGTCGGCTATTTGCAGAAGAAGATGGGCGCTTATTTCGGACCGATGCAGGGCGGTCCTTATGTCAGCGCGGGCGTTACTGCAGTGCTGGAGGGGCTCGCGGCGGATGGCGTCACCGGGCTGGGGCAAAGTTCATGGGGCCCGACGGGCTTTGCTTTTGCGGAATCCGAGCCCCAGGGCCAAGCACTGCTTGAAGCCGCCCGTGCGGATGCCGGCGCAGCCAAGCTGCGCTTTGAGCTCGCGCGCGGGCGCAACGAACCCGCTACCATCGAAACGCGCTGAGCCGGATTCTTAAGCTTCGCTCCTATTCAGACGCTTTGCCGTCACGCCCCTTATGCTAAAGCGAGGCACGCGAGTGTCGCCGGTAACCTCGGCGAACCAGCCCAAACGACGGAGACCCGAGGAACCATGGCTCATCCACGCATACTGCATATGATCACGCCGCTCAAGCATATGAGCCCGTTCGACGTGAACATGGCTCTCGATGCAGGCTACGACGCAGCCATTCCCTATACGTCGGTGACGGTCGAAGATGTGACGGGGCTCGTGCAGGACTCGATCTTCTCGCGCGGGCCCGAAGGCGTGAAGCGCACGGGCATGTTCATCGGAGGAAAGCGCGCCATCGAGGCACTCGACATGATGAAGCGGGCCAAGGCGGCGATGGTGCCGCCTTTCGAGATTTCCGTATTCGCCGATCCGGCAGGCTCCTTCACCACTGCCGCGGCCATGGTCGCCTGTGCTGAAATGGCGCTCAGAAATAAATTCTCAACCGAGTTCAAAGGCAAGCGGGTGGTCATATTTGGGGGCACCGGCGTCGTCGCTTTTGCTTCCGCAGTCATCGCAGCCGTCGAGGGCGCCGAGGCGACGCTGGTCGGCTACGATGGGCCGGAGCGGGTGCGCAAATTTGCCGAGGAAGCCAATGCGCGCTTCTCGGTCAATCTCCGCTACGCCGACGGCTCGACCGAGGAGCAGAAGACTGAGCTCGCTCGCGAGGCGCAAGTCATTTTCTCGGCTGGACCTGCCGGGCGCAGGGTGCTCACGACCCAGCAACTCAAACAGGCGAGCCACATCCTCGTCGCAGCGGACGTGAATGCCGTGCCGCCAGCGGGCGTGGAAGGCGTCGGAGTGAACGACAACGCCGTGCCAATCCCTGGGACCAACGCGGTCGGTATCGGGGCGCTGGCGGTCGGCAACATCAAATATCGTACCGAGGCTGGCCTCTTCGACCAGATGATTCAGTCGGAGAAGCCGCTTTATCTCGATTTCCGCGATGCTTACGCCCTTGCCCAGAAGCTCGCCGGCTGACGGCGCATCCCTGCTTATCGCGGCGATGTCGGGACGTGCGCTCGCGACCTCCGCAACAAGAGCTGGCCTAACCCCCCTCGTCGCTGACTTCTTCGCCGACGCCGACACGCGCCGAATCGCGCTGGCCTGCCACAAGCTCGAAGATCTGAAGCGGGGGTTCGTGTGGGAGACTCTCGCGCCAGCGCTGGACACTTTGGCAGCGACCGCGCCCTCGCCGCCTCTCGGGGTTGTGTATGGTGCAGGCTTCGAGGATCGCACAGGCCTGCTGGCCAAGATCGCGGAGGGCTGGCCGCTGCTCGGCAATGGCGCAAGCGTGGTGGAGCGGGTCAAGGCCCCGGAAATGTTCTTTCCAGAACTTGCCCGCCTCGGCATCCCCCATCCAAGAACCGTCACGGAGCCTCCCGCGGCGAAAGGCGGCTGGCTTGCCAAACGCCAAGGCGGCGCCGGCGGCAGTCACGTCGTGACAAGTCACGTAGTAGCAGCCAACGCAGGTGGGGACATGACGGCGGGAGGCCGCCTATATTTCCAGGAGAAGGTGGAAGGGCGGCCGGTCTCGGCCTTGTTCGTCAGTAATGGCAATCGCGGCCGCTTGCTAGGCTTCAGCGAGCAATGGGCGACCCCGAACCGGCACGCCAAGTGGCGCTATGGGGGCGCCGCACAGCCGGCCGAGCTTTTCGAAGGTCTGGAGGCAAGATTGACAGAGATCGTGGAGCGGGTGACCCCACGCTTCGAGCTAAGTGGGCTCGGCAGCGCTGATTTCCTGGTGAACGGGGACGAAGTGCGCCTGCTTGAGATCAATCCTCGACCAGGTGCCACCCTCGATATTTTCGACAGTGAGGCGCAGCCTTTGCTTCGCCTTCACCTTGAGGCTGTGGTAGAGAACCAGCTTCCGACTGCTCCTCTCACCCTTCCGGCGGCAAGCTCCGCCGCCGTCGTCTACGCAATGGACCCCATCACTGTGTCGAAAGCGATGGTCTGGCCAGATTGGACCGCCGATCAGCCCGCTTGCGGGGAACGCATCGACAAGTACCGTCCAATATGCACTGTGTTGGCCCGCGCCGAGACCGGGGCGGAAGCCAAGCGGTTGGTGATGGACCGAATTTCTATCATCTTGGCCGCCTGCGCCGACCAAGAAGGAGGGGCTCAGTGGACGTGATGAACGAGGAAACCTTAGAGGCACGGGGCGAAACTAAATGGCCTAGCGTCAATCGAGAGGTCGTACCTCTCGTTGAAGGCCTGATCCGCGACGCTCAGGGATTGCGGGTCGAGGTCTCGCAGGGGCCACTCGGAGAGACCCGCATCGATTGCGGGGTCCGGGCCGTAGGCGGATTGGAAGCCGGACGCCGCATAGGCGAAATTTGCCTCGGCGGTCTTGGATCCGTGTCGCTCGAAACGACCGATCCCTCCAATTCTTGGCCCTTCATGGTGACCCTACATACGAGCCAGCCAGTGCTTGCCTGTCTTGGCTCGCAATATGCGGGCTGGAGTCTGTCGGTCGAGGACAAGGGCAAGAAGTACCACGTGCTGGGCTCCGGTCCTGCTCGGGCGCTCGGCTCTCCGGAAAAGCTCTTCGAGGAGCTAGGCTATCGGGACCAGGCCGATAGCGCCTGCCTCGTGCTCGAAGCCGATCGGGCGCCGCCGATCGTGCTCGTGGAGCATATCGCCAAGGCCTGCAGGGTCTCGACTGACGCGCTGACCATCATCTACGCGCCGACGTCGAGTCTTGCCGGCACCGTGCAGATTGTCGCCCGTTGCCTCGAGGTCGCGCTGCACAAGGCGCACGAGCTCCGTTTTCCGCTGCATAACATCGTCGACGGTATGGCAACCGCCCCCCTGCCGCCACCGGCACCAGGCTTGGTCGCTGCCATGGGGCGTACCAACGACGCCATAATCTATGGCGGCAGGGTCCAGCTCTACGTTTCGGGCTCGGCGAAGGCGGCGCGGGGATTGGCGGAGCAACTGCCGAGCGTCAAGTCCAAGGACTATGGTAGGCCGTTTGCCGATATTTTCGAGGCGGTGAAAGGCGACTTCTACGCCATCGACCACATGCTATTCAGCCCAGCCATGGTGACTGTCACGGCGCTCGAATCAGGCGAGAGCTTCGAGGCTGGCCATATCGACACCGCGATCCTCTCCCGCTCCTTCTCCTAAGCCAATGACGCCCGACGTCGTCCTCTTCTGCGAGAGAAAGAAGTGGCACGGCCGTAGCGTCACACGGGCGCTGAGGGCTCGGGGCGTACGCCCCCTGACCGTTTCGCTCGCGGCCTGCGGCTTCACCACGGCGACGAAGACCGGGCTGGCCATTCCGAGGCTCGGCGACCATCTGCCGAAGGGGGCGATCGTGCTCTTCGTGCCGGGCGGCAGCTTCGAGGCGGTGACCACCTATCTCGGCGTGCTCCATGCTTTGCGCGAGCTTGGGGTCATTGTGTGGAACGATGCGCGCGCCATTGAACGCTGCGTCGACAAATCCACCACCACCTTCTTCCTGCAAAAGGCTGGCATCCCCACGCCCTGGACCTGGACGGGGGCGAACCGCGACGAGGCTCTGGCCATTGCTTCGAGCAAGCTCGCGCAACGGCTCCGGCTTGTGCAGAAGCCACTATTCGGAGCGCAGGGCGAAGGTTTGCGTCTGATCCAAAGCCTCGACGACCTTGCCCCGCCACAAGAGGTGAACGGCGTCTACTGTCTCCAGGAGTTCATTGCGCCGGCGGATAGTACCCATCGGGACTGGCGAATATTCGTCTCCGCCGGCCGCGTTGTCGCAGCTATGATCAGGCATGGGGCGTGCTGGATCACCAATATCAAGCAAGGCGCCCAGGCGGAAGCCGCCATCCCCTCGCATGCGCTTGCCGCTCTCGCCCTGCGTGCCACGGCGTGTGTCGGCGCCGACTATGCGGGAGTCGACATCATCCAAGACCGATCGGGCGACCCCTTCGTGCTCGAGGTGAACAGCATGCCCGCGTGGCAGGGCTTGCAGCGGGTGACACGCACGCGCATTGCCGACAGCATTGTCGCTCCCTTCCTCGACGCTTGTCTCGGGCCCACCGAGCGGGCGAGCGTGCCGTGCGGCCAAGAGGGCGCGTGACGCGCCCCCTCACAGCGGATCAAGTTGCTCAAGCTTTTCGTGACGCCTGCCTCGCAGAGCTCGATGCGCTGAAGCCAGGCAATGTGCATCGCTTCGGCGACGACCCGCGCATGAGTATTGCGGATTTCGAGACAAGCGCTCGTGTCGCGGCGCCGGTCCTGGCCTCGGCAGGTCTTTCAGTCGGGGCGCGCATCCGCCGCAGCGTCGAGGCGACGATCGACGCCGTTGGCCACAACACTAATCTTGGAATCATCCTGCTTTCGGCTCCCCTTGCTGCCGCGGCGCTCGACGCGTCCGGGGGCGGTTTGAGACTCCGGCTCGGCCGCATCCTTGCCGGGCTTAGCGTCGAGGACGCGCGAGCGACCTACGCGGCAATCCGCCACGCCAATCCTGGAGGATTGGGTGAAACGCCCGATCATGACGTGGGCTCAGAGCCCACGATCAGTCTGCTCGAAGCCATGTGGGCGGCGAAAGACCATGATCGCATCGCCTGGAACTACGCCCACAACTTCGCCAATATCTTCGAACTTGGGCTGCCGCGGCTTCAGCACGCGACCGCGCAATGGCCGTCGCTGCACTTCGCCACAACGTTCGTCTATCTCGGCTTCCTTTCGGCTACCCCCGACACGCTGATCGAGCGGAAATTCGGGACGGCGCAAGCCACTGAAGTGCAACAGGTAGCTCAGGCCTTGGAGGCGAGGCTCTTCGAACGGCAGGGTCCGGAAGCGCTCGAGCCCGACCTCATGGCCTTCGATCAAGCCTTAAAGGAGCGCGGGCTCAACCCGGGAACAAGTGCCGATTTGACGGTTGCCACCTTGTTCGCAGCTTCACTGCAAGCCTTAGAAACGCGCAGCTAAACGCTAAT
>DASPOV010000122.1:0-2377 GCA_035625815.1 Methyloceanibacter sp. | reverse complement strand
TTCCCCTCAAGCCGCGGACTTAGCCGAAAGCGTCTCAGAGGTCTACGCGGCTCGTGCGTTTGATGAGCTCGGCGTGGAGCTCGGGAGGGGCCGCGACCAGGCTCGGGAAGCGGGGGATCGGCAGATTGAAGCGGAAGGCATGCCCACGATGGTCAGTCACCAAGCCGCCAGCCTCCTCGATGAGCAACACGCCAGCCGCCAAGTCCCACTCGCATTTGGCGGAAAGCGACACGGTCGCGTCGGCGCGCCCGGCGGCGACGAGCGAGAGCCGGTAGGCGACGGAGTTGACCCACTGCGACTCCACCCCTGGCCAGGGCTCCTTCCAGATGCGCTTCTTGAACAGGCCGCCGCTTGCGATGAATAGCGCGCCCTCAAGCATGCCCCTGCGGCTCACTTTGATGGGCGCGTCGTTGAGGAAGGCGCCGCCGCCGCGGATGGCGTGAAAGAACTCATTGGTCGCCGGGTTGAACACGGCGCCGAGCACGGGCTTTCCTTCCTGCACCAGCGCCGCCGATATTGTCCATTCTGGTATGTGGCGTACGAAGGCGTTGGTCCCATCGATGGGATCGACCATCCACACGGAGCGCTGCTCGAGCCGGTTGGGATCATCCTCAGTCTCTTCCGAGAGCCAGCCGTAATTTGGCCTACCACCGAGCAACATAGACTTGAGGAGGGTGTCGACGGCGAGATCAGCCTCGCTCACCTCGGTCCCGTCGAGCTTCAACTGCACCGCCAGATCTTTGCGGAAATAGCTGTAGGCGAGCTTGCCCGCAGCCTGGACCGTCTCTTTCAGCAGACGAAAGTCCTCTTCGAGCGGGTGAGGAGGATCGGCGCTGGCGTAGGAAAGGGCGATCATCTTGCGTCTCGAAAAGACTCTCTAAACCATGTCGGCAGGAAGTGCCGGATACCAGACATTAACAACGTCCGTTAAGTGGTTCAGAAAACTTCTGTGGCAGGATCGTGGCAATCAAGACTCTCCGAAGGCCGCCTCAAGGAAGCTAACAGCAAGGCGTCATCTGGGCCCCAGGGCGTAGAGCTCTGGGGCCCAGATGAGTTTTCAAGATCAGATCACATCCTCGGCGCGGACGTCTCTCGCGCGAATCCCGCGCTTGCCACGGGGGAGGCGGCAATTTCGGCTCTAAAACCGCGAAGCAAGAACCAAGTCGAGCACGATGGCCGCGAACACGATCAACCCGAAATCACGATTCGACCGGAAGCGTCGCAGGCAATTCTCCGGGTCATCTATGTCGAGCGTGGCCACTTGCCAGAAGAGATGGGCACCGGCAGCGCCCATGCCAAGCAGGAACACGATTTCGGCGCCGGCGAGCAGTCCGGCAGCCGTAATTCCCACCCAGGTAAGCGTATAGAACCCGGAAAGCCATATCTTAGTCGCACGCCCGAATTTGAGCGCAGTCGATTTCAGGCCGAGCAGCGCATCGTCCTCGCGATCCTGGTGCGCGTAGATGGTGTCGTAGCCTATGGTCCAGGCGACGGCTCCGGCAAAGAGGACAACGGCGGCCCATTTGAGGCGTACGAGCGCAGCGGCGTAGCCGAGCACCGCTCCCCAGTTGAATGCGAGCCCGAGCACGGCCTGCGGCCAGTAGCTAAAGCGCTTCACCAGAGGATAGAGCGCCACGATGGGGACGACGGCGAGCCCGAGCCAGATGGTTGTGGAATTGAAGGCGAGCAGCACAGCGAGACCAATGAGGCAAAGCACCAGCATGAAGATTGTGGCGGCCTTCTGCGTAACCTGTCCGCTCGGCAGGGGGCGGCCTTGCGTGCGCGCGACCTGGGCGTCGATCTCCTTGTCGATAATGTCGTTATAGGTGCAGCCGGCTGCGCGCATCACGACGGCGCCTATGGCGAAGAGCAAGAGCAGCCAGGGGTCAGGATAGTCGGCGCCAATGCTGCGTGAGGCGAGTGCCACCGACCAAAAGCAGGGTGTGGCGAGGAGCCAGAAGCCGGTCGGCCGGTCGACCCGCGCAAGCCGCAAATAGGGGCGTAAGGCCGCCGGCGAGAGGCGGTTGAAAATGTTCGCCGCGCGCGCATCCGCCACCGTGCTCGTTTTGCCTTGGAAAGCAGGACGTGGCATGCCTTTAGGCCTCGATATCCGTTATCCCTGAATGGATGAGGACGAAAAACACGATGCCCTTCAAGCCTCAGCGGCTCTTCGTCAAAACTCGACTCGCCCGTAACGCAGGAATCAAGCTTGAGCCAGCACAGGCGCACTACCTCATCAACGTGCTTCGATGCAAGGCCGGGGACGACATCCTCCTCTTCAACGGTGAAGATGGCGAGTGGCGGGGAACGTTGGGTGCGGCGACCAAAAGACGAGCAAGCATCAACCTGAGCGAGCAGACGCGCCCGCAAGTTCGAG
>DASPOV010000121.1:0-5683 GCA_035625815.1 Methyloceanibacter sp. | reverse complement strand
CGCTTCGAGCTCACGAGTGGCCTTGCCGTCATCGCCATCATGCCCGACGGACTCGAAGGTGGCGCCGACCCACGCCGCGAAGGCGTGGCGCTTGGGGATTAGTCTCCATCAATGTCTCAAGCGGGTAAGATCGCTATTCGCGGCGCCGGAATCGTCGGCCTCTGGCAGGCGCTCACGCTAGCGCGGCGTGGGCATCGGGTGACGCTGTGCGAGCGTTCTCCGCTACCTTTCATGCACGGATGCAGTCTTTATGCCGGAGCCATGCTTGCGCCGAATTGCGAGAAAGAGAGCGCCGAGCCCATAGTGCGCGAACTCGGCCGTCGCGGCCTCGCTCTTTGGCGCGACACCTATCCCCGCACCGTCGCCAACGGCACCCTGGTCGTCGCGCTCAATCGCGACCGCGCCGAGCTCGACCGCTTCGCGCGCATGACAGACGGGCATCGTCGCCTGCCCCCGACGGAGCTCGCAGCTTCTGAGCCTTCGCTTGTCGATCGTTTCGCCGGGGCCCTTTACTACGCTCAAGAAGGACATCTGTCGCCAGAGCCGGCACTGCACTTCCTCCTGGACCAGGCGCAAGCCGCGGGCGCGGAAGTCCGGCTCGGCGAGGGTGAGGTCCCCACCGATGCGAACTTGATCATCGATTGCCGCGGACTCGCCGCAAAGGACAGGCTGCCGGATTTGCGTGGCGTGCGGGGCGAGCGAATCGTGGTGAAGAGCCGAGAGGTGAATCTCTCACGCCCCGTGCGCCTCTTGCATCCGCGCTTTCCTCTCTACGTCGTGCCTTGGGGGTTGGGGGTCTACATGATCGGCGCCACCGTCATCGAGAGCGAGGAGGCGGGTCCCATCACGCTCCGCTCGGCGCTCGATCTCCTCTCCGCTGCCTACGCGCTCGACCCGGCCTTCGCCGAGGCCGAAATCGTGCTACAGGGCGCCGGCACCCGGCCGGCCTTCCCCGACAATCGGCCTAGGATTATGGTCGCGCAGCGCTATATCTCTGTGAACGGCCTTTACCGACACGGCTTCCTGCTTGCGCCTGTCATGGCGGAACTCGTGGCCGACCACATCGAGACCGGCGCGACCGATCCGGAGGTTTTTGTTGCAGATTCTTCTTAATGGCAAGCCTGTCGCCACCAATGCCCGCACACTTCAAGAGCTTTGCGCGAGCCTTGGCTTTGCCGAGGCCAAGGTGGCGACCGCGGTCAACGGAAGCTTCGTCGCATCGGCCAAGCGTGGGCTCACGGCGCTTTCGCCGAAGGACGAGGTCGAGATCGTGGCCCCAAGGCAGGGCGGGTGATGCTCGACATCTACGGCGAGCGCTTCACCTCCCGCCTGCTCCTAGGAACGGCGCAATATCCCTCCCCCGCTACGCTCAAGCAAGCCGTCGAGGCATCGTCCGCGAAAATCGTTACAGCTTCGCTCCGCCGTGAATCGGCGCGGGCGCGCACCGGCCAAGGTTTCTGGGAGTTGATCGAGCAGCTCGGCGTCCGCGTGCTGCCGAACACTGCTGGTTGCCGCACAGCGAAGGAAGCGGTGGCCACGGCCAAGATGGCGCGCGAGTTGTTCGGCACGCCCTGGATCAAACTCGAGGTTATCGCCAATGACGATACGCTTCAGCCCGAGCTGTTCGGTCTTGTGGAGGCTGCCACCACCCTTGTCGCCGAAGGCTTCCACGTTCTGCCTTACACCACCGAGGACTTGAGCGCGGCGGAGCGGCTGGTTGGCGCTGGCTGCACCGTGCTGATGCCCTGGGCCTCGCCGATCGGCTCGGCGCGCGGGCTAATTAATCGCGATGGGCTGAAGACACTGCGCGCTTATTTTCCCGACACGACGCTGATCATCGATGCCGGCCTCGGCGCGCCTTCGCAGGCTGCGGGGGCGATGGAGCTTGGCTACGACGCGGTGCTGCTCAACACAGCGGTGGCCAAGGCCGGAGATCCCGTGAAGATGGCGCAAGCTTTCGCCCGCGCGGTCGAGGCCGGTCGCCTCGGCTTCGAAGCAGGGCTCATCGAGCCGCGCGACATGGCGTCACCATCAACACCAGTGGCCGGCACGCCCTTCTTCAAGATCGATCGCGTCTCTTGAACGCCTGCAAGCTCGATCCGTTTTATCCCATCCTTCCCGATGCCGCCTGGGTCGCCCGGATCGCTGGCCAAGGCGCAAAGCTGATCCAACTACGCGTCAAGGATGCACCACCTACCGCGATCAAAACCGAGATCGCGCAGGCGCTTGGCGTGGCTTCGGCGTATGGCTGCCAGCTCGTCATCAACGACTATTGGCGCGAGGCGATAAGTCTTGGCGCGGACTTCATGCATCTCGGCCAGGGAGACCTCGCTGGCGCGGATCTGGGAGCCATAAAGGCCGCCGGCATCAAGCTCGGCATCAGCACTCATAGTCCTGAAGAACTTCGGAACGCGCTCGCCGCCGACCCCGACTATGTGGCGCTCGGCCCCATCTATCCCACCAAGCTCAAGGTGATGCCCTGGCAGCCGCAAGGTCTTGCCCGCATCGCCGAATGGCGGTCGAAGATCAACTGTGCACTGGTCGCCGTTGGTGGCATCACGCTGGCTCTGGCGCCCGAGGTGCTCGCGGCCGGCGCCTCGTCCGCAGCCGTCGTCACCGATATCGTCATAAGCGCCAATCCGGAGCAACGCACAATTGAGTGGATCGCCGCGACCGCGCTCTGGCGACACTTATACACAGGTCATCCACTGGTCTGACGCCGCTCTTGCCACCTTGACCGGCGACTGCCTCTTCTGGAACATCCTTGCCCGCGACATGCCTCCGGGCTGAGAGAGTCGATGAGTTCGGGTTTCAATCTTGATCCGGCCGTGCCCATGAGCGAGGCGGTGCGCCGCGTTGCCTCGGCCGAGGTCGAAGCCGCTTATGCTTTCCTTGCCTCCCCGCCGGAACGCCATAAAGGCGTGCACGATGCCCGCAAGTGCTTGAAAAGATTACGGTCTCTCCTGGCACTGATCCGGCCTGGCCTGCCCGAGCCCGTGTTTGTCAGCTTTACCAAGCGGCTGCGCATGCTTGCCCGTGGGCTTGCCCCCGCCCGGGATGCCGACGCCCTCCTCGATGCCGTCAACAAGCTCGCCGGTGAGGCCGAGGGCTATCAGGATGCAACCCCGATCCGTGCCTTACGAGCCTGGTTGCGCAAACGCCGACAGGCCGCCGGGCGAAGTCTCGAAACGAGCGCTGCTTCCGATGCCGCGCGCAGCCTGCTTGCACTTAGACCGGCCATGGCCAATCTTGCGATCTATCCAAACGCCTTCGGCCCGGTCGCCATGGGCTTACGCGACTCCTATCGCAGCGGGCGCAAAGCCTTCGCCCGCGCCTTTGCCAGCGGCCGCGACGAGGACTTCCACGAGTGGCGTAAGACCCTGCAGCACCATTGGCGCCACATGCAGCTGCTCACCACATGCTGGCCATCCGAGCTTTCGGCGCGTGTCGAGACTGCGCGCGCCCTGTCGCAAATCCTCGGCGACGATCACGACATCGTGCTGCTCCGGCATCTTGTGTCGGCACCCACCATGATGTTCGCGAGCCCGGAGGACACCGCCGCCTTTTTGAAGCGCTGCCGCGCCCGGCACAAAGCGCTGAGGCGGGAGGCGGAAGCGCGCGGGGCAAGATTGTTCGCTGAGCGGTCGCGGCCCTTCGCCGACCGAATCGAGACTTATTGGACTACCGCCGCGCAGCGGGCAGAGAAGCCCGTTATCATTGTTCGCACCGGCAATGTCGTTGCCTTCGGCGCGGCCGGCCGCCGGGCCGGCTAGTCAGATCCCGCGCGGCTGCCGCCAAGCCTGGAACATCATTACCGTCCACAGCGAGGCATGCCAGTTGCGCGTGCCCTCAAGATGCTCAAGCCATCGCGCCCGGATGGGAACAGGATTGAGCAGGTCGCCTTGGGCAAGCCGTTTCTCCGACAAGAGCTCCTCGGCCCAGCCCCGCAATGGGCCCCTGAGCCACATCCCGAGGGGTATAGCGAAGCCCGACTTCGGCCGCTCTATCAGCCCTTTCGGAACATGTCGATAGAGCACTTGGCGCAACAGCCACTTGCCGCGGCCTCCTCGCATCTTGAAGCGGGCCGGCAGCCGCCACGAGAACTCCACAATGCGATGATCGAGGATCGGCACGCGCACTTCGAGCGCCACAGCCATACTGGCGCGGTCGACCTTGGTGAGGATGTCGTCGGGGAGATAGGTGATGGTGTCGAGATATTGCATTCGGTCGAGCGGATCCGGGAGCGCGCGGGCGATTGCCGCGTTGAAGATCGGGCTGTTGGGTTCCTTGCCGCCATTCACGAGCGACTCAGGGTCGTCCCAGGCGCTGACTAGGCTGCGGTAGCCGTTTTCGTCGCCGGCGCGGAATAGGGCCGCCGCCTTGTGCATCTTCTCGGCGGCGAGCCTCGGACGCCGTCGCGCCGGTAATAGGCTGAACACATGCTCCCAAAGTGCGGGCCCAGCAACGCCCAGGCCGCACGCCAAAGCGCGGCCCACCGATGCAGGCATCTTGCTCGCGGCGCGCGCGAAGCGATGCCGCGTGTAGCCCGCGAACAGCTCGTCGCCGCCGTCGCCGGACAACGCCACAATGACATGCTCGCGGGTGAGCTTGGACAGAAGATAGGTCGGCACTTGCGAGGAATCGGCGAAAGGCTCGTCATAGATGGTCGGAAGCTCCGGGATCACCGCTTGCGCCTCGACCGGGCTGACATAGAGCTCGCTATGCTCGGTGCCGAGATGGGCGGCAACGGCACGGGCATGCGGGGCTTCGTCGAAGCCCTCTTCCTTGAAACCGATGGAATAGGTGCGCACTGGAGCATTGCTCCGCGTCCGCATCATCGCGGCGACGGTCGACGAATCGATGCCCCCGGAGAGAAAAGCGCCGAGCGGCACGTCGGCGACGAGCCTGCGGCCGACCGCATCCCCGAGCAGCAGTTCGAGCGTATCGGTCGCCTCGCGGTCACTCACATTAAACTGCGCGCTCTTTCCCCGTTCAGCGGCCTTCCCCACGCTCCAGAAGGCGGAAGTCGCGACGTCGCCGTTGGCATCGATCGTCGCCACATGGCCGGGCTCTAGCTTCTCAATGCCGCGATAGATCGAATGGGGCGACGGCACATAGGTGAGCCGCAAATAGGCCGCAAGCGCATCGCGGTTAAGCTCGGGCCGCCAGCCGGGAAGCACCTCGAAGGCCTTCAGTTCGGAGGCGAAGACGAGACGCCCGTTCTGCCGTCCATAGTAGAGCGGCTTGATGCCGAGGCGGTCGCGGATGAGGCTAAGCGTCCGATCTCGCCGATCCCACAGGGCAAACGCGAACATGCCGATGAGACGCTCGACCGTCGGCCACACGCCCCATTCGGCGATGGCCTCGACCAGGACTTCCGTATCGGAATGTCCCTTGAAGCGCCGCCCGCGAGCTTCAAGCTCGGACCGCAGGTCGCGCGCGTTGTAGACCTCGCCGTTGTAGCTGATGACGCAGGCGCCACAGCTCGACACCATGGGCTGGGCGCCCGCCGGCGAAAGATCGACGATGGAGAGGCGCGTATGGCCGAGCACCACCCCGGCCTCGGCGTCTGTCCAAAGGCCATGAGCATCGGGACCGCGATGGCTGAGCGTCCCCGCCATGGCACGCCCCAGCGCTTCCAACTCCTGAGAGCCGGAGCGGCGCTCGAGGTCGAAGAAGCCCG
>DASPOV010000120.1:0-2245 GCA_035625815.1 Methyloceanibacter sp. | reverse complement strand
CGGTCTTGCCATGGGAGAGTGGCCCGCCTTGAACCGGGCGCTCGACCCTTGGCTGATCGTGCTCCTCAACCTGCCCGCCCTCGTCGTCATCATTCTCGCCTATGTCTGGTTCGGGCTGAACGAGGCCGCCGCCATCGGAGCCGTCGCCCTGAATAAGATCCCGAACGCCATTGTCACGATGCGCGAGGGCGCCCGGGCACTCGACCCTGGGCTCGACGAGATGGCGCGCGCCTACCGCCTGTCGCCCTGGAGCAAGTTGCGCAATGTCACGCTGCCGCAGCTTCAGCCCTATTTCGCGGTTGCCTCCCGCTCAGGTATCTCATTGATTTGGAAGATTGTTTTGGTGGTTGAGCTGCTTGGTCGATCGAATGGCGTGGGCTTTGAGCTTCACCTCAACTTCCAGCTGTTCAACGTGACGGCCATCCTTGGCTACACCGTCGCCTTCGTCACCGTCATGCTCGCAATCGAATATCTGCTGGTGCAGCCCCTTGAACGACGTACGACCCGCTGGCGCAACAAGCCAGTTTGAAATCCGCATTGAGGAGAAGACCCATATCGGGGCGGACGGGACGAGGATCCCAGCCATCCGGGACTTGGTGCTCGAAGTGCGGCCGCACAGCATGACGGTGTTGATGGGCCCCTCGGGCTACGGCAAGACTACACTGTTGCGCATCGTCGCTGGTCTCGACGCTCGCTTCGTCGGCGAAGTGCATGTGCCCGAGACTGCGCGCATCGGCATCATGTTTCAGGAACCGAGATTGCTGCCCTGGCGCACGGTCAAGCAGAATATCGAGCTTGTCGCCGAGACCATGTCGAACGCCGAGCTCGAGCATCTCGCTTCCGCCGTCGGCATCGGCGACATGCTGCCGCGCTACCCGCAGGAGCTGTCGCTTGGGCTCGCCCGCCGGGCGGCGTTGGCGCGTGCCTTCGCCCCGCATCCTGACCTCCTGCTGCTGGACGAGCCTTTCGTCTCGCTCGACGAGCGCACCGCCGACCGCTTGCGGCGACTCCTCCTGGAAGTCTGGTCGGCCCGGCCGACGACGGCGATCCTCGTCACCCACAATCCGAGAGAAGCGATTCTTCTTGCCGACCAGCTCGTGTTGCTCGCGCCGAGACCCACCCATGTGATGGCGGTGGTGCCGATAACGATCCCGCAAGGCGCGCGCGATGCAACCGTGGTCGAGGAGATCTACGCCGATCTTCTCAAGCGCTATCCGGCCAATTTCGCCACCGGCTGATCGTGCCTCACCCCGCAGGGGACGGGCACGGCTCTAGCCCATCGCCGGGGCGACCGCCTTGCGCTGCTGAATGCCGAACGACGGATCGTAGGCTAACACCGATAGACCGAGAAAGACGAGCAGGCAGCCGACGACCACGGTGAGCGCCAGCCAGTTGATCTCCAGATAGAAAGCGAACCGGATCAGCTCGACGGCGTAGGTGAACGGATTGAACACGCAGATGTAGTAGAGCCAGAGGCTCCCCTCGCGCATCTTCCACAGCGGATAGAGCGCCGAGGAAGCGAAGAACATCGGAAAGATCACAAAGTTCATGATGCCCGCAAAGTTTTCGAGCTGCTTGATGGTCGAGGACACGAGCATGCCGAGCGCCCCGAACATCATGCCGGACAGGACGAGCGCGGGCAGCGCCGTGATGTAGCCCCAAGGAGGTAGCTCGACGCCGCAGAAATAAGCGACCAAAAGGAAGACATAGACCTGGAACAAGGACACCACCACGCCCGCGAATAGCCGCGACACGAGCAGGAACCAGCGCGGCAGCGGCGTGGTCAAGAGTACGCGCATGGAGCCCATCTCCCGGTCATAGACCATCGACAGCGAGGTTTGCATGCCGTTGAACAGCTGGATCATGGCGAGCAGACCGGGCGTAATGTAGACGTCGTAAGTGATGTAGGTCTGGTAGGGGGGGATGATCGAAATCCCGAGCGCGGCGCGGAAACCGGCAGCAAAAATAATAAGCCAGATCAATGGCCTGACCAGCGCCGCGAAGAAGCGCTCGCGCTGCTGCAGAAAGCGCAGCAACTCCCTCCAGACGATGCCGTTGAAGGCGCGGAGGAGATGCATAGGCCTCATGCGGCGATGTCTTCCTCGGTGTCGCCGCTGATAAGGAGTCGGAAGGCTCCGCCGAGATCCCCGGCGCCGGTCTCGGCCACGACGTCCTTGGTCTCGCCCCGGGCGACGATGCGCCCGCGGCTGAGCACGAGCAGATCGTCGTCAGGCTCGATCTCGTC
>DASPOV010000119.1:0-3775 GCA_035625815.1 Methyloceanibacter sp. | reverse complement strand
GCATCGCGCGCCTGCTCGGCGGCAGCCTGGGGTGAATAGGTTGCATTCATGTCTTTACCTCTCGACTTGGGGGCCATCGCGTCCGTATTTGCGCGGCCGGAGGGAGAATTGGCCGGCTCCAACTATGGTGCACTGCAGTATAATTATTGCATTGCAAAAAGACAAGTGCAAGCCCGGGTCAATTCCGATCAATTTTTTCCTCCTTGAGAATTCGCCGTTATTGCGCTTTCGCGCTATGCAACGCAACTGATTCGCCTAAATTTGGTAGATGAGTCGATTCGGCGGCGCGAATCCTAGCTCCAAGGCGGCGATGGGCGGCTGGGCTCGGCCGTCTGCGAATGACGCATCGGCACAGTCACTTGCCCCAACAGGCCCCTCTATGGTCGATCTCATACAGCCGAGGCCGAAGGGCGACATCCAGGCAGACCGCGAGGCGCTTGAGCACATCGCCCGCGCGGTGCGGGGGCGCGTGGTGCGCGGGTCGGGTTCCCTGTCCCAGGCTGGCGCGCTGGGATTCGAGACGCTCGCTTTGAGCCGGGCCAGCATCGAGGCCCTGCTTGAGGCGATGCCGGCCGCGATCGGCATTTTCACTCATGGTGACCTCGTGCACGCGAATGCGGCCTTCGCCTATGCCTTTGGCTACCGCTCGTTTGACGAGTTGGCGGCGGCGGGCGGACTTGAAGCAATTGTTCCGGGCGGTATGCCCCTGCTTAACGCCGGCGCGCATCTAAGCCGCGACCGGACGGTCCGCGCCGACGCTCTCACCCGCGGCCGCAGGCGCCTCAAGATCAGCTTCGAGGTGAGATCGCTCTCGGGCGAGCTCGAGTTGCTCCATCTCAGGGATGCCGGCACGCCAGAGCCGGACACCTGCACCAAGACCGACGCACAGCCCTCCGACGGACCCGAGGCCGAGACAGCCGCGGCTTCGGTGGCGCGGCGGCTAGATTTCCTCGCCAAAGTGAGCCACGAGGTGCGCACGCCATTGAACTCGATCTTGGGCTTCACCGAGCTGATGCTCGAGGAGCGGCTCGGCGCGATCGGCAATGCGCGGTATAAGAGTTATGTGGAGGACATCCACCAGAGCGGACTCTATGCCTTGAGCCTGCTCGACGATCTCCTCGACATTTCCAAGATCGACGCCGGCAAGTTCGATCTCGATTTCACGACGGTGGACCTGCCAGAGCTGGTTGAGGACTGCGTCAATAGCTTGCAGCCGCTCGCCAAGCGCGAGCGCATTCTGCTTCGCACTTCGCTTGCGCCAAATCTGCCGGCAGTGATCGCCGACCGCAGGCGGCTTAAGCAGATCCTGCTCAACCTCCTCTCCAACGCCATCAAGTTCACCAATGCCAGCGGCCAGGTGATAGTCTCGGCGCGCCTGATCGATGGCGGTGACCTCAGGTTGCGTGTCCACGATAACGGCGTTGGCATGACCAGGGATGAAATCGCCTTCGCCATGCAGCCCTTCCGCCAGCTCGATACAGCGCCGCGCAAACAGACAGGAACGGGCCTTGGGCTTCCCGTCACCAAGGCGCTCGTGGAGGCAAATCGGGCGCGGCTCCTCATGGCCAGCGAACGCGGCGCCGGCACCTCTGCCGACGTGATATTTCCGAAGGATCGGCTCGCCGCGCCACGAGGTTGATGCGGCAGCCCACCGCATATATTTTTTTCACCTGCGCACTTGCGAAAACTACACTGCGCACACACACGAAATATCTGTGTTCACTCGCAGTAATGGTGATATGGCTTCAAGTTATATTCGATCGCATGTAGTTTTACTCGGATTATGAAGCTTAGAAGGCTTCTAAATTTGGGAAAATCGAGACTTTATCGTTGACTTCCGCCCAGCTGACGCCTTAAGCGAAGAAATGTGCCTTTTTAAGTCATAAAGGCGGAAAGGCTGATATTGGGGCCTTGAACCTACGTTGGAGGTGGTTCGATGCAAAGTCGTTCGGCGCTATGACCGCGGCACCCATGTGAGTATTTCCGGGGGCGTTACTGGCGAAGAATGCGCCGCATAAGGACAACGCGCTCAAGCTGATGGAATCCTACAAAGGTCAAGAAATGTATGCGGAGATGAACAACGAATACCCGGTGAGGGAAAGCGTGCCCTGCTCGCGCTGGTTAAGTCCTGGGGGCCCTTCGAACCCCATCCGATCTCGCTCAACAAGATCGCCCTAGCGCGAGAAGGCCAGCGAACTCATCGACAAGGTCGACTTCTACGATGGTCCGAGCTCATAGGAAATTTTCTAAAGATGAGCATCCACAATAAGATCGACAGAGCCGGAAGGGTGCAGGCTCCTCCGCCAAGCAAAACCGGGGCGGAGCGGTTGGTGGGCGTTGGCTTCCGTTGCTGGCTCGCTGGCTACGACACTGGCGACATCGCCTACTGGGAGTCCGGCTGGAATGCCTACGCCCGGGTGCTCGGCACCGAGCGAGCGAAGCGGGCCGTGACCGAGCTTGCCTGCTGGGTCAGGGTCGTACGTGCCTTGGCCTCGCGCACGATCGAATATTATCCGTTCGGCTGCGCTGGATTCTGCAGCGACGAGTGCATGGCGATTTCGCTGATTGCCGCCTCGCAGCACCATCGCTGCCCGGCTATGCGCGCCTCTGCGCTCGCGCTGACGGGATCGAGCCTGGTCGAGCCCGTCATCGACGCTGCCAACGCGTTTGCCGATGCGCTGCGGGAGGTCGATCAGCTGCTGTCGCCGGAAGCCGTCGCCGCGCTTGCCGCACCGTTTGATGCGGGGCGCGGGAATCGCCAGACGCTGCGCAACTGAGTCCCCCTCGCATTGCAAACCCATGCGTGGCCGCAGCGCGCAACTTCGCGACAGCGGCAATCTCGCCTGGTCGGTCGCGGCACTCGTCAATTCACCGAATCGTGATTGTGCCGATGATCACCATCGGCGTGTTCGCGCTTCAGTCGAGCGCTTCCCGGCGCCGCGCGCCGCACCCTGGCATTGATGGCGGCGTCGGCGCGCTCACGCTGCTCCTCGTCTTGGCAACGGCCGGGCTCGTCACCATGAACCGCTTCCCCGGCGAGGTCCGCTCCACTGGCTGCTGCGCGGGCGAGCTTCCTGGCACAATCGGCCTTGACCAGTCGGCTCAGCGGTGATGTAGACGTAGGGATAGAGCACCTCGTTCATCACGAAGATAGCGCGCTCTGGGGGCGAGGAACTCTTGATAAGTCAATAAAATCCCATCCGAGCGAGGCTGAACAGCACGGCATCCTATGCGAGTGAGCTCAAGCTTGACGGCGACATGCAGGCTGAGACTGATGACGCGCGCAAGTTTCTCAAATGGGTCAGCCTCAGCCTCCCTGCACGTGACAGCTTGAAGGGACTCTCAGCGGCGGGCGCGTTCCATGTTACCAGACCGACCCTCACCTTCGACGATGGGACTTTCACGCTTGACGGCAACAAGGCTGTCGGCTTGCTCGCGCTCACGGCGACGGGATCGCGACCGCGCGTTGAAGGTACGCTTGCCTTCGACCGGCTCCTGCTCGATCCCTATCTCGGCAAGACCGACCAGACCGAAAGTAAGCAGGCCTCACTTTCATTGACGGCGGCGTTACCCTTCGGTGGACTTCTACTTCAATCTATCGATGCAGATTTGCGGATTTCGGCGGCGTCGATCAATGCCGGCGCGCTGAAGCTTGGCCGGAGCGGACTCACCGTCACCGCCAAGAACGGGGCGGTGGCGAGCGAGGTGGGCGAGCTCGGATTGTGGGGCGGGTCCGCGGACGGGCACTTGAGCGTCGATCTCGCCCAGGCCCCAC
>DASPOV010000118.1:0-7625 GCA_035625815.1 Methyloceanibacter sp. | reverse complement strand
AGGAGGACCTTACCGACAACCTAAACAAGGCGGCCAAAAGTGAGGAGAGCGAAGCTAATCTGCGGGGCCACCTCAAGGGTGAGGATGAGGAGGAAAATAGCAAAGACGAAGAGGAGGGTGGCAGTTCGTCCTACGTGCCTCAGGACAAGGATAAGGACACTCAGCTTAAATATGGTATCGATCTCTTGCGTGGCATTAGATCGGTCGATACCGACGCCAAGAAGAAGACCGAGGCCAATTAGGAAACCAGGTTCTCGGTTATCAAGATATTCGCCAGTACCAGGCAGCTCGGTGCCGTTTTGCTGCGTCACTCGGGCGAAAGCCTAGCGGAGTTCCTCTCATTGTGGTCAAGTCCTCTGGGTCACCAATCAATGAAGCCGCAGCTCACAAGCTCCTGGCATCGCCCTAATTAAAGTAATCTCTCCCGCGCCTTTCGATGCTCGTCGTGAGTTTCGCTTGCGACCTGCGGCCATGATTCAGGGCGCTCCAGATAGGATGGAAGCAAGGTCAGCGAGTTGCCAATGCTGCCGAAGAGCTGACCCTGAGTAAGACTTCTGGCGTGTGCCAAATTCGCGCCGCTCAAATCGGCCCGCATGAGCCTTGCTCCAGCGAGATCAGCCTTGTCGAGATTGGCATTGCGCAAATTCGAGTATCCGAGATTTGCTCGATCGAGGCGCGCATAAGTCAAATCAGCATCTGACAGATCGGCCGCCTCAAGATTGGCCTCGGAGAGAGTAGCCCCACGCAAGCGCGCCCCACGCAAGCGTGCCGTAGCCAAGTTGATCGGTCCGCCAGAGAGAGGGCCCAATTGGCACTCGGTCAGAGTTGGAGTAATGCCGGTGAGATCAGGGATGATCCAAGGATAGTGCTCGCGCCACTCATTCCAAGCCGTAGGGCCTCGCCGGAGAATGTCGGTCCATTCCGCGGGCCCGCATCGGAGAATCTCGATGGCCTCTGGAACGCACACCATCGCCGCTTACACAACACCACAAGGTACAGGGTCAGACGCATCCAAACGTTAGAGCAAATTGGGCTGCGTTCCTATTGCGCTCCGGCTTCATGATGACGGTTCTTCGCCGTGCGTGGCACGCGAAGCACACCCACCCCCAGCCGGCGCACCAGTGACCATTTTGTTGCCAGCCGATAGCATCGCGCCCCGGGAATCGGGGCAGTCATTCCGCTTTTCGTCGTTGGGGCGGCGACCTGCCGAGACGACTGGCTTATCACCAACAAATGAACAGCTCCCCGGGCCTTAAGGCTGGTTACTCAGCGCGGACCGCGCCATATTGTTTGTCTCGCTTTTTGAAGGAAGCGATGTGTCGCCAGCCGCCCTTATCTTAGTGGTTTGCCATGCTCTTGCCGAGCAAGGGCCACTCGACGTGAACGGCTTTCCCGTCGACGGCGTCAAGCTCGACTATGAGACCTGCCGTAATGAGTTCGTACAAATCTTCGATCAGACCGAGGGCCAGAGCACTCCGCAGCATCCCGACCTGTCGAATCCGAATGTCTGCTCGCGCATGTCGATGAGCGAGACCGCCCATTGGGAGAGGGACCATCCAGGCTGGTACGTGAGGATGGTCAAATGCCCGCACCCGGATGGGACGTTCCCGGGGGACACTGATGTCTAAGAGGTACCCGAGGCGCGCTTTAGCGCGTCGGCATCGGCTTGTCGCCACGATAATCGTAGAAGCCCCGTTTCGTCTTCCGTCCGAGCCAGCCGGCCTCGACATATTTCACGAGCAGGGGACACGGGCGGTACTTGGAATCAGCGAGCCCCTCATACAGCACCTGCATGATCGACAGGCAGGTATCTAGGCCGATGAAGTCGGCAAGCTGCAGTGGCCCCATCGGATGATGGGCGCCGAGCCGCATCGCCGTATCGATGGCATCGACGGAGCCCACGCCCTCATAGAGCGTGTAGACCGCCTCGTTGATCATCGGCAAGAGCACGCGATTGACCATGAAAGCGGGGAAGTCCTCGGAGACCGCAGTGGTCTTGCCGAGCGTCTCCACGAACTCCTTGGCGCGGACGAAGGTCACGTCCTCGGTGGCGATCCCGCGGATCATCTCGACGAGCTCCATCACCGGCACCGGATTCATGAAATGGAGTCCGATGAAATGCTCCGGGCGATCGGTGGCGGCGGCGAGCCGCGTGATGGAGATTGACGACGTGTTGGTGGCGACGATGGCGTCCGGCTTAAGGAACGGACAAAGCGCAACGAAAATTTTGCGCTTCACCGTCTCGTCCTCAGTCGCGGCCTCGATCACGAGATCGGCGTCGGCAAGGCCCTGATAGGTCTCGGCATACCTGATACGAGCAAGCGCCTGCTTCCTATCGTCCTCAGTGATCTTGCCCGAGGCGACCTGGCGGGCAAGGTTTTTGTCGATGATCTCCATCGCCTTCTCGACCTTTTCCTTGGACAGGTCGTTCAGCCAGACGTCGTAGCCTGCAAGGGCAATCACATGTGCGATGCCATTGCCCATTTGGCCGCTGCCGATGATGCCGATCTTGCGAATGGGCGTCATTTCATTCTCCTGCCGTGAGACTCGATCGGCCAGAACCGCCTTTGCGCCTTGAACTATGTCGTCCATCGTCATTCCCCATGCACCCGCTGGCTCAATACCCTGCCTTTTTCAGCTCGGCGTCGAGCTCTGGCAGGACCGTGAACAAATCGCCGACAAGGCCATAGTCGGCGACTTGGAAGATTGGAGCCTCAGCGTCCTTGTTGATCGCCACGATCACCTTGGAGTCCTTCATGCCGGCGAGATGCTGGATAGCGCCGGAGATGCCGACGGCGATGTAAAGCTCTGGCGCCACGACCTTGCCGGTCTGTCCAACCTGGTGATCGTTCGGCATGTAGCCGGCATCGACGGCGGCGCGGCTTGCGCCGACCGCAGCGCCAAGACGATCGGCGAGCGGCTCGATCAAGGTTTTGAAGTTTTCGCCGGATTGCATGCCGCGTCCGCCGGAAACGACGATGCGCGCGGCGGTGAGCTCGGGCCGTTCGCTCACAGTGAGCTCGCTGCCCTCGAAAGCCGTCAATCCAAGTGGCGCAGGCGCCGTCACGGTCTCGATGGCTGCGGATCCACCCTCGCCCACAGAGGCGAAGGCGGTGGTGCGAATGGTGGCGACAATCTTCTTGTCGCTGGTCTTGACCGTCTCAAGCGCGTTGCCGGCATAGACCGGACGCACGAAAGTATTGGGCGCCTTCACCTCAACGAGGTCGGAGACCTGAGCCACATCGAGAAGCGCGGCCACCCGGGGGGCGACGTTCTTGCCCATGGTGGTCGCTGGTGCCAGTAGCACGTCATAGGCCTGCATGAGCGGCACGATCAGATTGGCGACCTCTTCGGCGAGGCGCTTGCTGAGCTGCGGTGCATCGGCCAGCAGCACTTTGTGCACGCCGGCGAGCTTGGCCGCAGCCTCGGCAACGCCGCGGGCCCCCTCACCGGCGACAAGAATATCGACCTGGCCGCCGAATTTTTCCGCCGCGGCGAGAGCCTTGGCGGTGGCGGGTGCCAAGCTTTTGTTGTCGTGTTCGGCGAGGAGCAAGATCGACATCTACAGCACCCCCGCCTCGTTCTTCAATTTCTCGATGAGGATGGCGACGCTGTCGACCTTGATGCCGGCCTCGCGGCCTTTGGGCTCGGCCACGCCAAGCACCTTCAGCCTCGGCGCGATATCGACACCGAGCGCCTCAGGTGTCGTCTCGTCGATCGGCTTCTTCTTGGCCTTCATGATGTTAGGGAGCGAGGCATAGCGCGGCTCGTTGAGGCGAAGGTCGGTGGTGATCACTGCGGGACGCGCAAGAAGCAGCGTCTCTAGCCCGCCATCAACCTCGCGCACCACCCTGACCTTGCCGTTGGCTAAAACGATCTTTGAGGCGAACGTTCCTTGCGCCCAGCCGAGCAGGCCTGCGAGCATCTGGCCGGACTGATTGCAGTCGTCGTCGATCGCCTGCTTGCCCATGATGACGAGATCAGCGCCTTCATTCTCGACCACGCGCTTCAACACCTTGGCAACGCCAAGCGGCTGAACCAGCCCGTCGGTCTTCACCAGAATGGCGCGGTCGGCGCCCATGGCGAGCGCTGTGCGGAGCGTATCCTGCGATTTGACTGAGCCGATCGAGACGGCGACGATCTCGGCCGCCTCCCCACGTTCCTTGATGCGGACCGCTTCCTCGACGGCGATCTCGTCGAAAGGGTTCATCGACATCTTGACGTTGGCAAGGTCGACCCCGCTGCCGTCGGACTTGACGCGGACCTTGACGTTGAAGTCGACGACACGCTTCACCGGAACGAGAATCTTCATGCGGCTATTCTTTCCCGCACGTGCTTTGGCTTCCCCCCCAAGACGGACCTGAAGCACGCTATCTCGCAAGTGCGAAATGGCCCGGACGGTACTGCCTGCAACCTCGCAAGTCAATGGTTTCTCGGGGATTTCGGGACGCTTTCACGCCCCTCCTCTGGTGCGATCGAAGAGCGGTACGCCGCGCCGCCGCATGAACAGGATGAGCACCGCTCCGGCCGCCAATCCCCCGATATGTGCCGCCCAAGCGACGCTCTCTTCCGCATCGAAGAGGAGGTTCGCAAACTGGGCGAGAATCCAGAAGCCGAGCGCCCAATAGGCGGTGATCTTGATCGGGATACGCCAAAAGGCAAGCACCCAGACCTTCACCTTAGGATGCAGGATCAGATAAGCCGAAATGATTCCGGCCACCGCCCCGCTCGCTCCGATCAGCGGCAAATCCGAGGTGGGCATGATCCAGGAATGGATCACGGCGGCAAAAATTCCGCACATTAGATAGAACATAATGAAGCGGAGATGCCCCATGGCGTCCTCGACATTGTCGCCGAACACCCAGAGGAACAGCATATTGCCTAGGAGATGAATCCAGCTCCCATGCAGAAACATGTAGGTGACGAGGGTGAAGCGCTCCGGCACGAGGAAGGGCGAGACGATCGACTTATCCCCTAGGCCCTGGCCCATAAGCTCGGCCGGGATCGCGGCAAAGGCCGCGAGGTTCTCGTCATCGAGGGGAACGAACCAGCCGGTTTGAAAGATCACATAGATCGCGATGTTGAAGACGATAATCGAGACCGTCACATACTGATAGTCTATGCTCTTCAGCGGATTGGTGTCGTGGAGGGGGACGAACAAGGGGACACGCGCGCTTTTCGCTAACGGTTCTTGCCCCGGATCCACAGCACGTCGGACTCGCCTTTGTCGTTAGCGTAGCGTGCTGCAACGAAGAGTAAATCGGATAGCCGGTTGATGTAACGCAAGGCGGCATCTGAGACCGTCTCGTTCGGCCTTGTGGCTAGCGCCACCATAAGCCGCTCGGCACGCCGTGACACGGTCCGTGCAAGATGCAGGAAGCTTGCCGCCGGCGACCCACCGGGTAAGACGAAGGACCGCAAGGGCTTAAGCTCGCGGTTCAACGTGTCGATCTCGGTCTCGAGCCGCTCCACTTGCGCCTCCGTCACGGACAGATGGCCGCGGGCATCCTCGCTTTTGTCGGGGTAGCAAAGTTCGGCGCCGAGATCGAAGAGATCATTCTGGACGCGCGCGAGCGCGGCATCGAGCCAAGGATTAGATGCGCGCGTGTGCGAGCGGGCAAGGCCAATGGCGGCATTGGTTTCATCGAGCGTGCCGTAGCATTCCACCCGGAGGTCGTATTTCGCCACCCGCCGACCGGAGCCAAGCGCGGTCGTCCCGTCGTCGCCGGTGCGCGTGTAAATCTTGCTGAGAACCACCATTGCCCACCGCCGGGTCCGCGCGGCTCGATCCATCAAAAGTAATGGCTAACCTAACTGGCCCTCAAAGCGGGTCAAGCCTTCGTGAGCGGGCTAACCCGCGGCGCTAATACTTGCCCGAGAAGTAGATGGCGGCCATGACGAGGCAAAGGGCGATGAATTGCAGCACCACGCGCCAACGCATCAGGGTCTGGCTAAGATTTGGGCTGCCGCCCCTAAGCATGTTCCACAGGCCGAGCAAGAGCACGGTGGCGACGACCGCAAGCGCAATCGGGATGACATAGGCGGTCAGGGCATGCATGGCCACTCCCCGGGCTGGTGATTGCTATGGTTCTATAACGCTTTGGCTGCCGACCGGCCCCGCCAAGTTTAGTTGCGCCTGGCCACGGCGTCGAGGGCACCTGCCGGCAGGATCCTGCGCAGCAGCGCCACAGCGTAGGCGGGAAGGGTCACGTAGTAGCGAAATTTGGGTCTCGCGCCTTCCAACGCGTGCACGAGCTTATTGACCGCGGCCTCGGGGCCGAGCTTGTAAGTCTTTTGCCCACCTGCCTCCATGCGGGCAATGCGGACTCGGTAGATGTCGCGATGGATCGACGCTTCGAGGTCGACATTGCGGCGGTAGGCCTCGATCGCGCGCTCCACGAAGCGGGTGGCGATTGGCCCCGGCTCAATCAGCACCACATGGATGCCTGACCCTTGCAGCTCCATGCGGAGCGTGTCGGCCAGAGCCTCGACGGCGAATTTCGAAGCGGAATACGCGCCCCGATAGGGGGCGGCGATGAGCCCGAGTACCGAGGAGCAGAACACGATCCGCCCTTCGCTCCGCGCTCGCATCGCCGGAATGATGCGCGTCGTGAGATCGTGCCAGCCGAACACATTCGCCTCGAACTGGGCGCGGAGCACGTCAGGTCTGATATCTTCGAGCGCTCCGGGCTGGCCGTAGCCGCCATTGTTGAAGAGCGCGGTGAGCTTTCCGTCCGTTGCCGAAAGGACCTGCTCCGCCGCCGCGGCGATGGAGGCGGGCTCGGTATAGTCGAGATAGAGGCTCTCAACCCCCCGCTCATCCTTAAGACGGTCAATGTCTTCCGGCTTCCGCGCTGTGGCAAAGACGCGCCACCCGCGCGCCTTCAGGGTAACCGCCGCGCAAAGCCCAATGCCCGACGAGCAGCCGGTGATGAGGACGCTCCGCTCCGCCATCAGCTGCTCGAACCGCCTTTCTAGTCGCTCCCAGGGGTTCCCTCAGGCGGCAACGCCTTCTGCTTGATGCCCTTCAGGCCGGCGAAGAAAATATCGCTGATCTTCTTCGTAGCCTCATCGTCGCTCGCGCCATTGGCATCGAAGGTCGCGTCCCAATGGATCGTCGTGCGCTCGGGGTTCCTTTCGTCTTCCTCGATCCAAAGCTTGGCCTTGTAATTCTTGACCGGCAGCGGGCTCTCGATGATCTCGTAGCTGTAACTCGTATCGTCGGACTCAAGCAGCTTCTCTTTTATGGTGCCGCCGTCCTTCAGCGTGAGGCTGCGGAAGGTGGCATCGCCTTCCTTGGTTTCCTTGCAATCCGCGACGAGTGGATGCCAATCCTTGATGGCGCAAAAGTCTCCGGCAATCGCCCAGACCTTTGGCGGCAATGCTGGCGCGTTGATCTTCTTCTGAACTTCGATGGCATAAGCGGAGCTCGTCCCCAAAACGAGCGCGGCCATCACGGCAAAAACTATTTGCAGGTTACGCATGCATCTCCTCCCTTCTTGCAATGCGACGACCATAGCATGGCAGCATTGCCGGGCGAGTACAGCAAAGCGACACAAGCTAAGCGCTCGGGGTTCAGTCCTCCAGTAGGCGGCGCGCGATGACGTTAGCCTGGATCTCGGCGG
>DASPOV010000117.1:0-7274 GCA_035625815.1 Methyloceanibacter sp. | reverse complement strand
CCTCCTCAAATGGAGCTACGAAACATGCTACCTAAACGCTGTCTGGTGTTAGTCGTCACCTCTGTGGTAGCCGCCAATTAGCTGAATTTACTCGATTTCTGTGGCGTCTATATTCTATGCCTCGCTCCCCACCGGGGAGAGGCTATTTTACATCCCCATGGCGGCGGCCTTGTTGAGCAGGGCCTCGGCCTGCCGGATTGAGGCGATGTCGATCAGCCGCCCATCGAGCGACACCGCGCCCTTTCCTTCCTTCGCCGCCTGCTTCATCGCCTCGACGATTCGCTTGGCCTTGGTCACCTCGGCCTCGGACGGCGTGAATACCTTGTTGGCAAGTTCGACCTGGGACGGATGGATTGCCCATTTGCCTTCGAAGCCGAGCACGGCGGCGCGCTTCGCTGCTGCCGTGTAGCCGTCGGGATCGGAGAAATCGCCGAACGGCCCGTCGATCGGACGCAGTCCATAGGCGCGGCAGGCGACCAGCATGCGCGACAGCGCATAGTGCCAGGGATCGTTCCAGTGATAGGCGCGCTTCCCTTCAGCGTCCTTGTCGGAGAGAATGCCGTAATCGGGATGCGGCGCGCCGATGCCCATGGTGCGCGCTCGCGTCGAGGCGGCGTAGTCGGCCACGCCGAAGCTCATGGCCTCCAGCCGCCTCGAGGCTTGCGCGATGGTCTCCACATTGGCCATGCCAAGCGCGGTTTCGATCAGGACCTCGAAGCCGATTTTCTTCTCGCGCTTCTTATATTGTTCGATCTGTGTGACCAGCATGTCGATGGCATAGACGTCCTGCGGCACACCGGTCTTGGGGATGAGGATCATGTCGAGCCGCGGGCAGTTCTCCACCACGTCCACCACGTCGCGATAGGCGTAATGGGTGTCGAGGCCATTGATGCGGATCATCATGGTCTTGGTGCCCCAATGGAGATCGTTGAGGCCTTGGATGATGTTCTTGCGCGCCTGCTCCTTGTCGTCTGGCGCCACGGCGTCTTCGAGGTCAAGGAAGATGATGTCGGCGCCGCCCTTGGCCGCCTTCTCGAACAGCGACGGGTTGGACCCCGGCACGGCAAGCTCTGAGCGGTGCAAACGCGGGGTCGCCTGTTGAATCAAGGTAAAGCTCATATCGTCGATTTCCTTTCGTTACAAGTTAACCCGTGGCCCCAAGGCCGGCGGCAATGCAGTTGATGGAAAGCAATAGAGCAGGCTTGTAGCGCTCCCGCTCGGCATCGGTCGAGCCGCCACGGAACCGACGCAACAGCTCGACCTGCTCGCGATTGACCTCGTTGATCATGGAGAGGCGCTCGTTAAGCACCTCGCGATGGCGCGAGAAGCGGTCGCCGATCTCGGCTTCGCCGCTCACTTTCCGCACCATCTCGCGGGTCAACCAATACTCCCTCTCGATCATGGGGAAGATCGTGTCGCGCACCGTTTCCTCGGCGACAAGGCCCGAATAATCCCTGGCGATGTCGAGGTCGACGATGAGCAGCGTCTTCTCCACCTCATCCATAATCAGGCGGAAGAGGCGGGAGTCGTTGAACATGCGGGCGAGCATGGACACGCCTACCTCGCCGCGCACCTCGATGAAGTTCTTTAGCGCGCTGCCCGCGCCATACCAGCCGGTGATGATGTGCCGGTTCTGCGCCCAGGCGAATACCCAGGGGATGGCCCGGAGATCGGCAAGGCTGTGCGTGCCGAAGCGGCGGGCCGGCCGCGAGCCAATATTGAGGAGCGAGATTTCCTCAAGCGGACTTGCCGCCTGGAAATAGGTGACGAGATCTGGATTGCCGACGAGTTGCGTATAGGCGGCACGCGAGGCGCCAGCGAGCGCTTCCATAGCGTCATCGATCTCGGCGCGGGGTTTCAGCGCCTCTTCGCGCTCGGACTTGAGGGCATGCTCGAACACGCTCGCCGCGAGCAGCTCCATCTGATAGATGGCGGTGCCCCTATTGGCATATTTAGAGGAGACCACCTCGCCCTGCTCTGTGACGCGGAAGCCGCCACGGATCGAGCCAGCCGGCTGCGCCGCGATGGCGCGGCCCGTCGGCGCCCCGCCGCGGGAGACCGAGCCGCCGCGCCCATGGAAGAAGGCGATCCTGACGCCGGTCTCGTCGCTCACCTTGGTAAGCCGTGATTGCGCCTTGGACAATTCCCAATTCGAGGCGAAGAAGCCACCGTCCTTGTTGGAATCGGAATAGCCGATCATCACCTCCTGCACGCCGCCCTGCCAATTGGTGCTGCGGCGGACGAGTGGTACGGCGAGCAACTCGCGCATGATGGCGGGGGCGGCGCGCAGATCGTCAATAGTCTCGAACAGCGGCACGATGGGCAGCGGGCAGATCTCGGTGCCGGCGGCATCGAGGAATGCACCGGCTTCCTTGGCGAGCAGATAGACGCCGAGCACGTCAGCGACAGTACGGGTCATCGACAAGATGAAGCTACCGAAGGTCTCTCGGTCGAGCCGCCCGCGCATCTCTGGCACAAGCCTGAGCATGGCAAGCGTCTCCTCGGCCTCTGGCGGCGAGCCGGCGAGAACGCGGTCGCCGAGCCGCGGGCGAGCAAGCTCGGCGAGCAGCCAGGTCTTCCAGGAATCTGAGCGTGGGTCGGGCGGCTCTCCACCGCCCTGCCCGGCCGTCGCCCGCCATAAGGCCTGCAAGGTCTCGCTGGTACGGGTGGTGTTTTCACGAAGGTCAAGACGCACGGTGGAGAAGCGGAAGACTTGCGCGGCGTAGCGCACAGGCCGCACGAGATCGGCGGCGATTGAGGCAAGATCCGCCTCCTCTAGCGCTGTCTCGAGCACGCGGAGATCGACGATCAACTCGTCAGCATTGGCGTAGTAGGGGTTCCCATCGCCAGTGCCATTGCCTTCGATGCGCGTGAACGTAGCGTCGAGCTTGCGCAGCATAATCGTGAGATATTGGCGATAGGCCTCGCCAGGATTGCGCGCGCGGATGGCGACCGCGTCGCCCGATGCTTCGAGCTCTCTGGCCAACTCGTCGCGGAAACTTTCGGGTACCGGCGCTGCGCGCTCGGTGATCGACAAGTATCGCGCAAGCTCCGTAATCCGCGCCTTATAGTGTCGAAGGCTTGCGAGCGAGTTCTGCTTCAGGGTGGTGCGCGTTACCGCCGTGGTGACGAAAGGATTCCCGTCGCGGTCGCCGCCTATCCAAGAGCCGAACTGGAAGAAGGGCGGTACATCGAAGCGCGTGCCGGGATAAGACTGCTTGAGCGCGGCCTCGAGCCCGCGCAACATTTTCGGTGCCATCTCGAACAGGGTCTCGTCGAAGAAGTGGAGGCCGCGCAGAACTTCCTGTTCGACGGACGGCTTTTCCAGATGCAGCTCGCCCGTCATCCACACGAGATCGATCTGGTCGCGTAGCTCACCCACGAGCTGGGCGCGTTCCCGCTCCGTCCAGCGCGGATTTTCCAGCTCGCGCAGCAAGAGATACGTCTTGCGGTACTTCTCCAGAACGGTGACCCGTTTCGACTCGGTGGGGTGCGCGGTGAGTACCGGCCTGATGCGCAAATTCGAGATCAGGTTCTGGATCTCCTCGGGCCCGATCCCAGCCGCGGCGGCCTCCGCCAGAACATGGCTGAAGGTGCCGCGAAGCTCCTCGCGGCCGCGCTCGCGCTCGACCTGGCGGCGCCGGCGCATCGTGGCGTTCTGCTCGGCGATCGAGAGAAGCTGGAACCAAATGCCTTGCGCTTGCAGTGCGCGGGCCATGAGCTCGGGCGTAAAATTGGCGACGCAGGCGCCGCCCTTGAGCAGGGGCTCAATCTCAGGTTGATGGCGGCGCGCCACGTCGAGCAAGAGGCCGAACAGAAGCTCCGCGGCTTCCCGCGCCGACGTGCCCGCGACCAGAGCCGAGGGCGGGGAGGGGTCACCAGCGCTGCCGAGCTCTCTGACGTCGTCCTTCATGACGGCCCGGCACTCCTGGCGGGGCGCAGAGTCCCGCCCATGACTACGTGGCGCCGCGCCTTCAACTCACAGGACGGCCTGGGACCTCGACGCGCCGCCGGACAATACCCGCGCCATAGTCAATCCGAACTCGCTCGGATTTGGCGCCACGGTCAGACCGCAAGAGCGCATGATCTCTGACTTCTCCGCAGCACTGTCGCCCACGGCGGAGATGATGGCCCCGGCATGACCCATGCGCCGTCCCTTCGGCGCCGTAAGGCCAGCGACGAAGCCAACCACCGGCTTCGACATGTTCTCCTTGATCCATTCCGAGGCCTCCGCCTCCTGCGGGCCGCCGATTTCGCCGATGAGCAGTATCGCCTCGGTCTCGGGGTCCTCCTCGAAGAGGACGAGATGATCAAGGAAGGACGAGCCGTTGATCGGGTCGCCGCCAATGCCAACCGACGTGGTGATGCCGATACCGACCGCCTTCATCTGCGAGGCCGCCTCATAGCCGAGCGTGCCTGAGCGCGAGATCACACCGACCTTCCCTCTCAAATAGATGTGCCCGGGCATGATGCCGAGCATGGCCTTGCCGGGGCTGATGATGCCGGCGCAGTTCGGCCCCACCATCATCGGCCGCTTCTCTTTGGGATAACGGCGGAGGTAGCGCTTCACCCGCATCATATCCTGCGCCGGAATGCCATCGGTGATCGAGCAGATGAGCCTGATCCCGGCGTCGGCGGCTTCCATGATGGCGTCGGCGCAGAAGGCCGGCGCCACGAAGGTGATGCTAGTGGTGGCGCCGGTCGCCTCCACCGCTTCCTTCACCGTATTGAACACGGGCAGGCCCTGATGCTTGGTGCCGCCTTTTCCTGGCGTCACGCCACCTACGACATTGGAGCCGTAGTCCACCATCTCCTTGGTATGGAAGGAGCCCTTGTCGCCGGTCATGCCCTGGACGATGATCGGCGTCTTTTCGTCAATAAGAATGCTCATTGGTCTTCTCCCGGGCGCCCCTCAGGCTCTTGCCCTTGCAGGTTCCTGTGCCGCGTTGCAGGCGGCCACGGCCTTGCTTGCGGCTTCGGCCAAAGTTTCGGCGGTGATCAGCTCAAGTCCGCTCTCGGCGAGGATCTTGCGACCCTCCTCGACATTAGTTCCGGCAAGTCGCACGACGAGCGGCACCTTCACGTCTACCGTCTGGCAGGCTTGCACCACGCCCTTGGCCACCCAGTCGCAGCGATTGATGCCGGCGAAGATGTTCACGAGCACCGCTTTGACCTTGGCGTCAGACAGGACGAGCTTGAGCGCGGTGGCGATACGCTCTGGCGACGCACCGCCGCCGACATCGAGGAAGTTCGCCGGGCTGCCGCCGGCGTGCTTGATCATGTCCATGGTGGCCATGGCGAGGCCGGCGCCATTGACGATGCAGCCGATCTCTCCGTCCAGCCCAATATAGTTGAGATTGTGCTCTGCGGCTTGCGCCTCGCGGGGATCCTGTTGTGAGGGATCGTGCATGTCGGCTACGCTGTGACGGCGGAACAGCGCGTTGTCGTCGAACGACATCTTGGCATCGAGCGCGAGCACGCGGTCGTCCTTGGTCACCACGAGCGGATTGATCTCGAGCATGGTGGCGTCACGGTCGCGGAACGCGCGGTAGGCATTCATGATCATGCTCACCGCGCGCTGCACCTGCTTGATGTTGAGGCCAAGCGCAAAGGCAAGCTCGCGCGCCTGAAATGCCTGTAGGCCCACGGCCGGCTCGACCACCACCTGCAGGATGGCCTCCGGCTCGGTCTTAGCGGTCTCCTCGATCTCCATGCCGCCGCGCTTCGACGCGATTACCCGGATGCGCTCGGCCTTACGGTCGAGCACATATCCGAGATAGATCTCCCGCTCGAAGGGCTCGGCGACCTCGATATAGACCCGCTGCACCGGCTTGCCTTCTGGGCCGGTCTGGATCGTCACCAGGCGCTTGCCGAGCATGTCGGCAGCAGCCTCGCGCACCTCGTGATAGGTCTTGCACAGCTTGATGCCGCCGGCCTTGCCGCGGGCGCCGGCATGAATCTGCGCCTTGACTGCCCAGTTCCACCCGCCGAGCTCGGTCGCGGCATAGACCGCCTGGTCGGGACTGAAGGCGACGGCGCCCTTCGGCACCGGTACGCCGAACTGAGCCAGCAACTCCTTGGCTTGATACTCGTGGACGTCCACTTTCCTTCCTCCCTTGTTCGATTTTTGGTCGGCGCCAGGAAAGCGAGCCTCAGCTAAGCTTGCCCTTCACCAGCTCATAAGCTTCCTCGGTCACGCGTTCTGCGCCGGACAAGAGCGTCTCCAATTCCTTTAGCTTAGCGTCCGCGTAGGCTTTGTCAGTGATGATTTTGGCGTTCGTGTAAACATTCAGCGCCGCGCTTCGCAGTGCAGCATAAGCCGCAAGCACGGCCACGCCGGCGTCCGAGATCACGCCGACATTGCCTTTGGCCGATGCGGCCGCGCCAAGATCGATGACCTCACGCGCAGCATGGCAGCAGCGCAAGGGAACGTCGGTGGCAAGCTTCAGCGCTTGTTGGATCGCGGCACTCCGCGAGGCCTTCTCTGCGTCGGTCTCTTTGGGCATGCCGTAAGCGCCCATCACCGCGTCGAACGCCTTGACGTCGTCCTCGATCATGCCGGTGAGCCCATGGCGCAGTTCCTCTGCCTTGGCGAGCAGCACGCGCATCTCGGCTTCCACATCCGCATATTTCTTCTTGCCGATGGTGAGATTGCACACCATGGCGACCAGCGCCGCCGCCATGGCGCCGATGATGGCCGCGGCGCTACCGCCGCCAGGCGTCGCGTTCTGGCTCGCGAGCTCATCGAGAAATCTGTCGATGGCGCTCTGCTTGATCATGCCGTCAGGCCATCTTTTTGGCGAAAGCGTAGATCTCCTCGGCGTCGAGCACCTGCTCGGAGCTTTCGAACAGCTGGCCGACACAGGCGCGATGCAGCTTCAATTTGAGGCCGCCGATGCCGAGTGCGCCGAAGGCCAGCTTGCCATCGCGATCCTTGCCCTTGTCGGTCGCCTCGATACCCTCGATGCCGACCGGCGGCTGCGCATTCACGTCGGCGACCATCTCGATGTTGGGATTGTCCTTCCAAGCCATGAGCGGCAGGAGCCGCAGGCCGATGGCGCCGGCAGCAAACACGATATTGGCATCCTTCACTGCTGCGGACCGGGTGGCATCGTCAGCGGCCTCGATCGCTTTGACCTTAACCGCGAACCTGTCCGCGATCGCTTTGGCCACCTCGTCGCTCTTTTTCTGCGTGCGCGAGGTGATGGTGACCTCGGCGCCCTCCTTGCCGAGCAGGGCCGCCGCGCGCATGCCGACGGGACCCGTGCCCGCGA
>DASPOV010000116.1:0-2883 GCA_035625815.1 Methyloceanibacter sp. | reverse complement strand
ATGCGGCCCGACATTCTCGTCGTGCGCCACCATGCGGCGGGCGCGGTCGAGCTACTCGCCCAGAAGGTCGACTGCTCGGTGATCAATGCCGGTGATGGCAGCCATGAGCACCCGACCCAAGCCCTGCTCGATGCGCTGACCATTCGCCGCCATAAAGGACGCATTGCCGGGCTGATCGTAGCGATCTGCGGCGATATTCTGCATTCGCGGGTCGCCCGCTCCAACATCCTCCTGCTCAATACGCTCGGCGCGCGCGTCCGCGTCATCGCGCCCTCGACGCTGATCGCGTCGGGCATCGCGCGCCTTGGGGTCGAGGTCTATTCCTCGATGTGGGAGGGGCTGGAAGGCGCCGACATCGTGATGATGCTGAGACTCCAGCGCGAGCGCATGTCATCGAACCTCGTGCCGAGCCAGCGGGAATATTTCCACTTCTTCGGGCTCAACCACGAGAAGCTCGCCCGGGCCAAGTCCGATGCGCTGATAATGCACCCCGGCCCGATGAACCGCGGCGTGGAGATCGACTCAAGCGTCGCGGACGACACGAGAAGCGTGATCCGCGAACAGGTGGAAATGGGCGTAGCGGTGCGCATGGCGGTGCTGCAGGCGCTCGCCCGCCACCTGCCGAACCGTTGATGAGCACGCAACCCTCTGACTCTGATCGCAACGGCTGCGCCACGGCGCTTCTCAATGCGCGGCTGATCGATCCCGCCACAGGTCTCGACCAGAAGGGTGGCGTGTTGATCGCCGACGGCAAGATCGCCGATGTCGGCCCTGAAGTGACCGCCGCTTCGGTCGGCGATGGGCGAGTGATCGACTGCGGAGGCCACGTGCTTGCTCCCGGGCTCGTCGACATGCTGGTGTTCTCCGGCGAACCGGGGCACGAGCATAGGGAGACACTTTCCACGACAAGCCGGGCAGCAGCGGCAGGCGGCGTCACCACCATCATCTGTATGCCCAACACCGAACCAGTCATCGACGACGTGGCGCTGGTCGACTTCATCATGCGCCGGGCGCGCGACACGGCCCAAGTCAACGTGCATCCCATGGCGGCGATGACCAAAGGCCTCCTCAGCGAAGAGATGTCAGAAATCGGGTTGCTGCGCGAGGCGGGCGCCATCGCCTTCACCAACGGCAAAACAAGCCTCGCCAGCGCCAAGATGATGCGGAACGTGCTCGGCTACGCCAAGGATTTCGGCGCGCTCATCATCCATCATTTGGAAGAGCCCTCCCTTGCCCAGGACGGCGTGATGAACGAGGGCGAGGTCGCGACGCGGCTTGGGCTCCCCGGCATTCCGCGGGAGGCCGAGACCATCATGCTCGAGCGCGACGTGCGCCTCGCAGAACTCACCGGCGGCCGCTATCACGCGGGCCAGATCTCGTGCCGGGCATCACTTGACATTATCCGCGGTGCCAAGGCGCGCGGCCTGCCCGTGACCTGCGGCGTCTCCATCAACCATCTCACCCTGAATGAAAACGACATCGGTCACTACCGAACGTTCTTCAAGATGCGCCCCCCACTCCGCTCCGAAGACGACCGCCGCGCCATGGTCGAAGGCATTGCGATCGGCGATATCGATGTGATCGTGTCCGCCCATGATCCCCAGGACGCAGACGGCAAGCGCCGGCCCTTCGCCGAGGCCGCCGACGGCGCCATCGGCGTCGAGACCCTTCTCTCGGTGGCGCTCCGCCTCTATCACGATGGCAGCGTCGATCTTGTCACCTTGCTCCGTGCGCTCACCGCAAACCCGGCGCGCCTGGTCGGGCTTCCGAGCGGACGCCTCGCCAAGGGAGCGCCAGCCGACCTCGTGCTCATCGACCTTGATACGCCCTTCGTGGTGAGCCCTGAGCTGTTGCGCACCCGGTCGAAGAACACGCCCTTCGACGAGGCGCGCCTGCAAGGCCGGGCGGTGATGACCCTCGTTGCCGGACGCCCCGTGTATAACTACCCTCACAGGCGCGGCAATGAGCCCTTCTCCTTATCGGAGTCTGACCGATATGCTTGCGGCTGACTGGAGCCTTTACGATCTCCTCGCGCTCGCGGTTGGGTATCTGCTCGGCTCCATTCCCTTCGGCCTTATCCTTACCAAGCTCGCCGGCCACGGCGATC
The DNA here is from genome assembly GCA_035625815.1 of Methyloceanibacter sp. Taxonomy (GTDB): domain Bacteria; phylum Pseudomonadota; class Alphaproteobacteria; order Rhizobiales; family Methyloligellaceae; genus Methyloceanibacter. The sequence continues at coordinate 776 of DASPOV010000116.1, read as the reverse complement.
TGCGTGACATCGGTTCCGGCAACATCGGCGCCACCAATGTGTTGCGCACCGGGAACAAGGCACTCGCGGCGCTCACGCTGCTGCTCGATCTGTTGAAGGGCGCCGCCGCCGTCCTCATCGGTGCGCGCTGGGGCCAGGACGCGGCGATCCTGGGCGGTCTCGGCGCCTTTCTCGGACATTTATTTCCGGTTTGGCTCGATTTTCGTGGAGGCAAGGGGGTGGCGACCTATATCGGCGTGCTGCTCGGGCTCTATTGGCCGAGCGCGATAGCCTTCTGCGGGATCTGGGTTCTGGTGGCGCTCATCACCCGTTACTCTTCGCTTTCGGCCCTCGTGGCGAGCGCCGCGGTCCCCTGCTTGCTCTTCTTTATTGGCGGAACGCGCATCGCGGTTCTGTTCCTGATCTTCACCGTGCTTCTCTATTGGCGCCACGCCGACAACATCGGACGCCTCCTCCGGGGCGAGGAAGGACGGATTGGCGCAAAAAACGTCTGAGTCCGGCTGCAAGGCGCCCTGTTGGCGCCCTTGGACGAGCACGGTCGATATTGATCGAGGTCGCCCGTGCGACCGGCATCGCTGTGCCCAAGGGGCATAGCATGCTGCTTGAACTCGATCTCGTGGATAAGTTGCAACGACGTGGTAGGCAACCTGTCTCTTTGATCGGCCTCGCGGAATGGCCATCTCAGCAATCCCGTCGGTTGAGACGTCGATTTTCAATGCATTATGCTTCTTCTGAAACACGCTCTCCTTCAGAGGCAACATTCGTGAGGTTGTGGA
>DASPOV010000115.1:0-2441 GCA_035625815.1 Methyloceanibacter sp. | reverse complement strand
GCCTAGCATCGCGGGCCGCTCTGCGGTCACGCTGGACGATCTGTTCTTCGAGCGGCTTGCGGGGACGCGGCTGGCGTGGCGCGGCATCATGCTCCGCGCCCGCATTCCCGCAAGCGGTCAGATAGTCTCGCGCAAGCGCGCGCGCCAAACGGCCGAATGCCTGAGGCTGTCTCTCCACGAACGGGGTAATCGCCGCCAATCCTTCGCGTGTGGCGGCCTCAGCGTCAGCATGTCGTTCCGCTGCCGCTAACGCCTGGCCGAGCGCGCCGAGGCTCCTCGCGAGATCGGGCAGGAGGGCGCCGGGTCGAGTTTCGAGGCGCCAATAGATGTCGACGGCCTCTTAGCTCGCGGCCAGATGGTGAGTTTGAGGTGCCTCCCGGCCACGCCGCTTTCGCATCAATTCGCGCATGACTTAAACCGAAACGGAACCATTTAATCGCGAAGCGGCCCGTCACGGTCCTGGAGGGGTCGAGGCTGTTGTCTTCTCAAGATCATCCGCTACCTCGAATACGTCCTTATCGGCGAAATATGCCTGCGACGAGCCACAGTGTGCGCCGTGCCACATCATCATGACGTCGTTGCTCACCTTCTCGACCTGCATCCTTTGTCCGCATTCCGAGCATCGCGCATAGGGCATTGGGCGTACCTCCCGTTCCTGGCTCACTCTCTGGGATTGGTATAGGCTTGATACGCGCCGCACTTGGCACGCGCGCCATACCGAAGTAGCTCCATCTGCCACGCGAAGGAGCCGCGGTTGCCGAGAGCTACGTCAATGACGGTTACGGCATAGGCTATCTGCGATCGTCCCTATAGGACTATCCTGGGAACTACCCCGGAAAACATACGCCCCTTCTCCAGACTTGCTGACACCTCGTACACCATCACGGCGAAGTCGAGCTTCCGCCGGCGACCGAGGCATGATCCATACTAACGGTAGGCGCTTCGGTGAATACGGCTTTAGAGGAGAACTGGCGACGGCCTAAAGTTGGTGGGGGACGTTCTAGAGGAAACTGCGCCGCCGCCAGAAGGTTGTTAGTTTGAAGCGCATTTCGTTATTAACGGTCAACAAAAAGATATGCCCGTCGCTAACACCGAGGTCAACACAGTCGCGGACAATTAGCTAATGGTAAGGGCGTGCCAAAGCCCTTGGGGTCGATCCACTTCCTTGTAGGCGGCTCCCCGATCTGTAGCGATCTCGTGCTGTCCCCGGTCAAGGTGACGTATCGGCAACACGATCGAGGGCTTTGGTCGGCTACGGCTTGTGACAAGCGGAGGATAGGGGAGCGTCGCTGCGCGCGGCCTCTAGGTCATCGATTTTGAGGCCGCTCATCTCCATCTTCAAACGGCAGGTTCTCGCCAACACCTTGACCGCCTGCCTGTGGATGGCTGGCGGCATGGTCGCCTATTACTCGGTCAACGCCCTGTTTGCGACGCATCTGCAAAAGGATCTGCACCTCGCGCCGGGGCTCGTCGCGACGCCGATCTTCTTCGCCAACCTGGGCGTGTTCCTCTCGGCGTGCGGATGGGGCTGGTGGTCCGACCGCTTTGGCCGGCGCTGGGCGATGATCATCCCCGCGCTGATCGCTCTACCGATCGCACCGCTCTACCTGCTCTCCACCAACTTCCAATGGATCGCGGTGGGCTTCGTCGTGCAGGGATTGTTCGCCGGCGGCGGCATGCAGGCACAGATGGTGCCCTACATGAACGAACGCTTCCCGACTGAGATACGAGCGACCGCGAGCGCCTTCTGTTACCACCAGGCGGCGATCTTCGGCGGCTTCGTGCCGCTGGTGTTGACCTTGCTCGCCGAGCGTCTCGGTACGGGATTAGCCGAGCCGATGATCATTGGCACGTGGATCGGCTGCATTGCCTGGGCCGCGGCGGCTTTCTTCGGGCCCGAGACCAAGGGCAAGGTCCTGGTGCCCGATCTGGTCGTCGCCTGAACTGGACACGTTCGAGCCCGAGGAAGTAGCTAAACGGGGAATGGCATGCGTGGCGGCCTGCGCCGCCCGAGCTGATTGACTTACGCTGGCTAATGTCTCCTCCTGGCACTTTGCGGGCCATTGCATCCGACGGACCTTGGATGAGCGGAGAGAAAGTGTGTGCGTGGCTGCGGTGCCGCCGATGAGCGTGATGAATTCCCGCCGCCTCATAGCGTTTCCCTCCCGAACCTCAAAAAATTTCGACGGTACGCCTTCGTCCCGTGCCAATTTCTTGCCACGACCTGGCCTTCGTTCTCGGGTTACCTTGCCAACGAAGGTGCAGGCACACAAACATCTCCAGTACCCCTGCTTGCACCAGGGGGCCTCGTTGCCCTCTGCGAGCGAGGCCCCGCCATTCCACTGCCACTATTCTGCCAGGATCACGTATTCCATCGCCCGAGCTTGCGGCGCGCTCATCCGCAAATGAAACGCCGCAGGCTTGGGAGGGTCGACCGGCAC
>DASPOV010000114.1:0-2388 GCA_035625815.1 Methyloceanibacter sp. | reverse complement strand
TGTCCGTAGTGCACCCCACCACCGCGAAGTCGAGTGCCCATTTCTTAAATACGCGCTGGGCCACCGTCTCGGCGCCAGGCTTCAGCACCATAAGCATGCGCTCCTGGCTCTCGGACAGCATCATCTGGTATGCCGTCATACCGGTTTCGCGAGTCGGCACCTGATCGAGATCGAGCTCTATGCCGACGCCGCCCTTGTCCGCCATCTCCACGGAGGAAGAGGTCAGCCCCGCCGCGCCCATGTCCTGGATGGCAACGATGGCGTCCTGCAGCATTAGCTCGAGGCACGCCTCGAGCAAGAGCTTCTCGGTGAAGGGATCGCCGACCTGCACCGTCGGGCGCTTCTCGGCGGACGCCTCATCGAACTCTGCCGACGCCATGGTGGCGCCGTGAATGCCATCGCGGCCGGTCTTGGAGCCGACATAGACCACGGGGAGCCCCACGCCCTTCGCCGCGGATTTGAAAATGCGATTGGCATCGACGAGGCCGACGGTCATAGCATTGACCAGAATGTTGTCGTTGTAGCGGGCGTCGAAATTGGTTTCCCCACCCACCGTGGGGACGCCCATACAATTGCCATAGTCGCCGATGCCAGAGATGACACCGGCGACGAGATGGCGGGTCTTGGGATGGTCCGGCGCGCCGAAGCGCAGCGCGTTCATGTTGGCAACGGGCCGCGCTCCCATGGTGAATACGTCGCGCATAATGCCGCCGACACCGGTCGCCGCGCCCTGATAGGGCTCGATATAAGAGGGGTGGTTGTGGCTCTCCATCTTAAATACCGCCGCTTGGCCGTCGCCGAGATCGACAACGCCAGCATTCTCGCCGGGGCCCTGGATGACCTGCGGACCCTTGGTCGGGAGCTGCCTGAGCCACACCCGCGAGGACTTGTAAGAGCAATGCTCCGACCACATCACCGAGAAGATGCCGAGTTCGGTCAGGCTTGGCTCCCGGCCGAGCACGGCGGCGAGCAGCCGGTATTCGTCCGGGCTTAAGCCGTGTTCGGCGACCAGTTCCGGCGTGATCTTCGGGGTGGGCTTGTTCATGCGGGAGCAGCGAATCGATTGACTGCGGCGGGACCCAAGGCGAGTTTATAGTGGCAGCCCAGCGAGAGTCCTGGGCTATCCCTTCATCTGCGATGCCCGGACTTCATCAAGGCATCCATCCGCCTCGGCGAGCTGAAGCCCTAGTGGAATGGATTGCCGGGTCAAGCCCGGCAATGACGAAAGCCACACTCCTATCCGCAAAGCTAGGTGGCGAGGCTTTCAATCAGGCCCGTGAACATCTTGGCGCCGTCGGTGCCACTCAGCGCTGGATCTGACAGGCGCTCCGGGTGGGGCATGAGCCCGAGCACGGTGCGCGCCTCGTTGTAAATGCCGGCGATGTTGTGGCGCGAACCATTGGGATTGGCCTCAGCGCTGATTTGGCCTCGCAGATCGCAATAGCGGAAGGCGACGCGACCCTCGCCTTCGAGGCGCTTGAGCGTTTCGTTATCGGCAAAATAGCTGCCGTCCTTGTGGGCGATGGCAAACTTGACCACCTCGCCCTTCTTGTAGCGGCTTGTGAAGCTCGTGTCGGTGCGCTCCACGCGTAAGTGGACGTCCTTGCAGATAAATCTAAGCGAGGCGTTGCGCATGAGCACGCCAGGCAAGAGCCGCGCCTCGGCCAGCACTTGGAAGCCGTTGCAGATACCAAGCACCAGTGTGCCGGTATTGGCGCGCTTGATCACCTCGCGCATGATGGGGGAATGCGCCGCCATCGCGCCGGAGCGCAAATAGTCACCATAGGAAAAGCCGCCAGGCAGTACGATCAGGTCGCTTGCCGGAAGCTCCGCGTCGCCGTGCCAAACCATCGCCGGCGGTCTTCCCGTGGCAGCCTCGAGTGCCACCGCGGCGTCGCGATCGCAATTCGATCCGGGAAAAACGATGACGGCCGATTTCATTCCTACTCAAGCCGCTTCGAGCTCATAGGCGTAATTCTCGATGATGGTGTTGGCTAGCAGTTCCTTGCACATGCACTCGACCTCAGCGCGGGCGCGCGCCGGATCTTTCTCGGCCACATCGACCTCGATATATTTGCCTTGCCGCACATTGCCGGCAGAGCAGAAGCCAAGGGCGTGCAGCGCATCTTCGATCGCCTTGCCCTGGGGATCGAGAACCCCGGGCTTCAAGGTGATGGTGATGCGTGCCTTCATGGCCTCTTATTTGGAACGCACGAGCACGGGACCCGTCTTCACCCGCATTGGATTGTCGACATGGAGCCCGAGCCGGCGGGCGACCTCCTGATAGGCCTCGACCAGACCGCCCATGTCGCGGCGGAAGCGGTCCTTGTCTAGCTTATTCTGAGTCTCGACGTCCCACAGCCGGCTGCAGTCCGGCGAGATCTCGTC
>DASPOV010000113.1:0-4000 GCA_035625815.1 Methyloceanibacter sp. | reverse complement strand
TGCATTTCGGGGAGATCAGCCTTGGTACGCAGTCACAGAGCGCCGGCGCCAGCGCGGATCGCGGCGTCGAAGCGTATGTGCGCGAGCTTGGCTGGCGTGAATACTCCTAATCACCTGCTACATCACTTCCCCATCATAATGAGCGAACCGATCAGGACTGAGTTCGCCATGTTTCCTTGGCGCGACGATCAACACGCGCTTGTCGCGTGGCGAAAGGGGAAGACAGGCTTCCCGATCGTCGATGCCGCCATGCGCGAGCTTTGGCACACTGGCTTCATGCCGAACCGGGCGCCTTATTTCCGCGTCTTCAATCCCGTCCTTCAGGGCGCCAAATTCGATCCGGACGGCGCCTAGTGCGGCGATGGGTGGCAGAGCTCGCCGCCCTGCGAGCGCCGGACATGCACGCGCCATGGAAAGCGCCAGAGCTTGTTCTTAGGCAAGCCGGTGTCACGCTCGGCCGCATCTATCCGCTGCCGATCGTCGATCATGCCAACGCACGAGCCCGCGCGCTAGCTGCCTTCGCCAAACTGCGCAAGAGCTGAGCGGCCACCTATGCTGCCACATGTGCCTTCGCGTCGGAGCGGTCTCCGGCTAAGCTTTATGCTTGGACGCTTGAGTCGCTGCCAAAGACTCGCTTCAAGTTGCAAAAGGCAAGGTTAAGCGATGCTTGAGCTCGATCCATTATTGCTCTCCCGCATCCAGTTCGCCTTCACGATCTCGTTCCACATCCTGTTTCCGTCCTTCACCATCGGGCTCGCCGCTTGGCTTTTCGTGCTGGAAATCCTTTGGCTTAAGACGGGCAAGCCCATTTATGAGGATATCGCCGGGCAATGGACCAAGATCTTCGCGGTGTCTTTCGGCATGGGCGTGGTCTCGGGCTTAGTGCTGTCGTACCAGTTCGGCACCAATTGGAGCGAATTCTCGCGGCTTGGCGGCAACGTCATCGGCCCGTTGATGTCCTACGAGGTGCTTACCGCCTTCTTTCTGGAGGCGGGCTTCCTCGGCATCATGTTGTTCGGCCGTGAGCGCGTGCCGAAGGCCGTGCATCTGTTCGCCACTGCCATGGTGGCGCTCGGCACGCTGATCTCGGCCTTCTGGATTCTATCGGCCAACAGCTGGATGCAGACGCCTGCCGGTTACACCATCGGGTCCGACAACGTCCTGCATGTCGCCGATTGGTGGCAGGTCATCTTCAACCCCTCTTTCCCATATCGCTTCGCCCATATGGTGGCCGCCGCCTATCTAACCACGGCCTTCATCGTGGCCGGCATTGGCGCCTGGTATATCCTGCGGTGGCGAAGCGTGGCCCATGGGCGAATCATGCTCGGCATGGGCTTGAGCTTGCTCGTCTGGCTCGCGCCGCTCCAGCTCATCATCGGCGATCTACATGGGCTGAATACGCGGGAGCATCAGCCGGTCAAGATCGCCGCAGTAGAGGCGCATTGGGAGACCCAGAAGGGCGCGCCGCTGATCCTGTTCGCGGTGCCAGATCCAAAGACCGAGACCAACCATTTCGAGCTTTCCCTGCCGCGGCTCGGGAGCCTGATCCTCACTCATGAATGGGATGGCGAGATTATGGGCCTCAAATCCTTCGCGCCGGAGAACCGTCCGAATCCGATCATCCCCTTCTTCTCCTTCCGCATCATGGTTGCCATCGGCATGATCATGATCGCCGTGGGCATCGTCGGCTCGGTCCTGTGGTTGACGGGACGGCTCTACACGAGCCGCTGGTTCCTCCGTCTCCTGACCTGGGTATCGCCGCTCGGCTTTCTTGCAGTGCTCGCCGGCTGGTTTACCGCCGAGGTCGGGCGCCAGCCTTGGACGGTTTATGGCGTGTTGCGCACCGCCGATTCAGTGTCACCGGTTTCGGGCGGAAGTGTGCTTGTCTCGATCCTCCTCTTCGTGCTCGTCTACGGCATCGTGTTCGGCGCGGGGGTCTATTACATTGCCATGCTCGTACGCCGCGGCCCTGGCGAGACGCCGCCGGTCCCGGAAGAGGAGGAGGCCGATCCCTCGCGCAGACCCATGGCAGCGGCGGGCGCCCCATGACACCTGACGTTCTTCCCATTATCTTGCCGCTCGTTTGGGGTGCCATACTCGCGTTTGCCGTATTTCTCTACGTGCTGCTTGGCGGCTACGACCTTGGCCTTGGCGTGCTGTTTCCGCTTGCTCCCACCCATCAAGACCGTGACGCTATGATGTCCTCGGTGTCACCGTTCTGGGACGGCAACGAGACCTGGCTGGTGATGGGTGGCGGAGGACTGCTCGCCGCCTTCCCGCTCGCCTATTCGGTGATGCTGCCCGCGCTCTATTTGCCAATCCTCCTCATGTTGATCGGGCTCATTCTGCGCGGCGTCGCATTCGAGTTCCGCTTTAAGTCTGGGCCCTATCGCTGGACGTGGGACCTTGCCTTCGCCGGTGGCTCGATCGCTGCCGCGCTGATGCAGGGCCTGATCATCGGCGCCTTCGTGCAAGGCTTCAATGTCGTGGACGGCAAATATGCGGGCGGCACCTTCGACTGGCTCACTCCCTTCTCCGCGGTCACGGCGCTCGCCGTGGTTTCGGGCTATGTGCTCCTGTCGGCCGGCTGGCTGATCATGAAGGGTGACAAGGCCTTGCGCGACTGGGCCTATGGCATCTCCCGCTATGCCCTGATCGCGGTCGCGACCTTCATCCTCATTTTCAGCCTGTGGACACCATGGCTGCACCCTGAGATCGCCAAACGCTGGCTCACCCCCGCCAATATGGTAATGCTGAGCCCTGTTCCGCTGGCCACCGCTGCAACCATCGCCGCGCTTTGGCTCTCGCTCAAGCGGCGAATGCGCTACGCGCCTTTCCTGCTCGCCGCAGTGATCTTCTTGCTTTGCTATACAGGGCTCGCGGTGAGCCTGTTCCCCTACATCATCCCGCCGTCAATCACCCTATGGCAGGCGGCAGCGGCGACTGAATCTCAGCTCTTCATGCTCTATGGCGCGATCCCGATCCTGCCTATTATCCTCGGCTACACCGCCTATTCCTATTACGTGTTCTGGGACGCGACTGGGCACGAGGGCTATCACTGAGCCGTCAGGTCGTTTCGGCCCGAAAGGTCGTGCTGCGTCAGCCGGCGCTTGAGCTCGACGATCCTCCCATAAGCAGCCTCGATCCGTGCACGCGGGATTCGACCGTCGCGCACCGCAGAGGTGATAATCCCATGGAGCTTGATCCCGAGGCTTGGATCGCGCGACTTCATATTGGAGAAGATGAGGAGATCGATGCCGGCATCGATGGCCTTTACCACGCGATCCGCCAGCGAATAGCGATCGCGCACAGCGCTCATTTCCATATCGTCGCTGACCACGACGCCCCGAAATCCGATACCGTCTGCCCTAAGCACATGAACCGCATTTGCCGATAGCGAAGCGGGAAGCCTTTCGCCGTCGCTGAAGCGCGGGTGATAAAGATGCCCGACCATGACCATGTCGAGCAGACCCTCCTGCGACAGCAACACATAGGGCTTCAGCTCGCTATCCTGCCAGCTTAGCGAAATATCGGGGAGAACCCTGTGACTGTCGCCCCAGCTCGAGCCATGGCCCGGAAAGTGCTTCGCCACGGTGGCCACGTTCGCCTCGCGATGCGCCGTGATGAATGCGCGGGCGAGCGTCGTCACGATCCCTGGATCGGAGCCGAAGCTCCGTTTGCGGCGGGCAATGACTGTGTTCCAAGGATTGAGGCTGAGATCGACCACGGGACCGAAATTGACGTTGATGCCGGCAGCGGCCAGTTCCTTCGCCATCGCCTCGTAGAGGTGATGCGCGGTGTCTACGGTGCGGAGCTTTGCTTCGCGGCCTATCTTTCGCGCCGAAGGGTAGTGCGTGTGGCCGGTGCGTCGGGTCAGCCGCTGCACCATCCCGCCTTCCTGATCCACAGCGATGAACGGTACGAGCTTGGAATTGGCGTTGGCGAGGAGGGCGGTGAGGAAGCGAAGCTGCCGGGCTGAGCTGATGTTCTCCGGATAAAG
>DASPOV010000112.1:0-5029 GCA_035625815.1 Methyloceanibacter sp. | reverse complement strand
ACCTCGCCGGTTCGGGCCGAGGTCACGACTACGGGGATGAGGCCGCTTGAATCGAATTTCGGGGCGAACGTTGTTCCCTCCTCGACGTCGGCCGTAGCGGCGTGGGGAGGGGAGGATTTGGTCTTCGTCACCGCGTGCGTCCCTCGCGGCCGCATCCGTCATAACCGGCCGCGTTCCGTTGCAAGCATCATGAAGCGCGCCTGCTGCGCCGGATCCTCTTTGAAGATGCCGGTGAACTGAGTGGTGATGGTGGCGACGTCAGGCTTCTTCACGCCACGGATCGACATGCACTGATGCACCGCCTCGATCATCACCGCGACCCCTTTCGGCTTCAGCGCCTTGTCGATGGTCTCGGCGATCTGCGCTGTCATTGTCTCCTGGGTCTGCAGGCGCCGCGCGAACACCTCGACCACGCGCGCAAGCTTGGAGATCCCCACGACCCGGTCGGTCGGGAAATAGGCGACATGCGCCTTGCCGACGAAGGGGATCATGTGGTGTTCGCAGTGGGAATGCAGCTCGATATCGCGCAGCATGACGATGTCGTCGTACCCGGCCACCTCGTCAAAGGTGCGCGACAGCACGTCAAGCGGGCACTCATGGTAGCCCGCGAAGAACTCATCATACGCGCTGATCACGCGCTTTGGCGTTTCGCGCAATCCCTCGCGTGACGGATCGTCGCCGGCATAGGTGATGAGCGTGCGGACAGCCTCCTCCGCCTCTTCCCGCGAGGGACGCGCGATATTTGGCGCACGGCCGATATCGACCTGAGGTCTAATGGGCAGCTTCTTTATCGTGGCGTCCATCAAGCTTCCCTTGCCTCATTCAACGCGAAAGAAAGGGCCGATTTCCATACCTAATCGGCCCATCAACTTTTTTTTGTCACGCTTGGCCGTCACCCTGCCTGACTATGCAAGGCTGCATATATAATGCGTGGTTTCCGCCCGCAAGGCGAGGTTTGGTTGACGCAAATTTGAGATACATGACCCTCCCCGAAGACATCTACAGCCAGCGGATTCTCAAGCTTGCAGCGAACATGCCGCGGGCGGAGAGGTTGCCCCACCCGGACGCCACGGCGACGGCCCATTCCAGGCTCTGCGGCAGCACGGTCACGGTCGATCTTTCGATGCCGGGCGACGTGGTGACCGACTATGGGCAAAGCGTGAAGGCTTGTTTGCTCGGCCAATCCTCGGCCGCGGTGATGGGCCGAGAGATCGTCGGCTCGACCGCTGCCGAACTTCGTGCCGTAGGTGCGGCGATGCGGAAGATGCTGAAGGCTGGCGGCCCGCCCCCCAACGGCCGCTGGGCCGATCTCGCCGCGCTTGAACCGGTGAAGGACTACAAGGCCCGCCAAGCCTCGACGCTGCTCGTGTTCGATGCGGTGGAGGACGCGATTCGTCAGATCGAGGCCGCGCGCGGACAGAAGGCGGGACACGCGCCCAAGCCGAAAGAGCATGTCTGAGTCACTGCGACCTTGCGACTCGGCGGTGCCGGTTGGCTCTCGTATCGCGAGGGTGATACTGCTTGCGTCCATCACGGTCTATCGCTGGACGGTCTCGCCGCTGCTCGGGGTCAATTGCCGCCACCTGCCGTCCTGCTCGGACTATGCGCGAGAGGCCATCGACAAGAATGGTGTGTGGAAGGGAAGCTGGCTCGCGCTTTCGCGCCTTTCCCGCTGTCACCCTTGGGGGAGCCATGGCTTCGATCCCGTCCCGGACCTGCGGGACGAGCACTATCCCTTCGCGCCTTGGAGGTACGGGCGCTGGACGAAGAGGGCATGACGTGAAGGCGAAATGCCGCTAAAAGGCGGCACGACAGCGAACCAATCTCTTACCTGCGCTCGTACACAGGAGTGAGAGGAGAGAAAGATGATTTCCCTAACCTTTCCAGACGGCTCAGCCCGCGACTTCAAACCTGGCGTTACAGGGCGCGACGTTGCGGAGTCGATCTCCAAATCGCTCGCTAACAAGGCAGTGGCGATGGCGCTCGACGGCAAGGTCAAGGACCTCGCCGAGCCGATCAAGACTGACGCCAAGATCCGCATCCTCACCCGCGAAGATCCTGAGGCACTCCCGCTTATCCGTCACGATGCGGCCCATGTCATGGCCGAAGCGGTGCAGGAGCTTTATCCCGGCACGCAGGTGACCATCGGCCCGGTCATCGAGAACGGCTTCTATTATGACTTCGCGCGGGACGAGCCGTTCACGCCTGAGGATCTGCCGGCGATCGAAGCCAAGATGCGCGAAATCATCGCACGCGACTTGCCTTTCACCTGTGAGGTGATTGATCGCGACAATGCGAAGAAGCTCTTCGCCGACAAGGGGGAAACGTTCAAGCTCGAGCTCATCGACGCGATTCCCGAAGGGGACGAAATTAGAATCTACTCACAGCGTGAGTGGTTAGACCTCTGCCGGGGGCCGCACATGACCTCGACGGGGAAGGTCGGCAAGGGCTTCAGGCTGCTCAAGATCGCCGGTGCCTATTGGCGCGGAGATCCCAACAACGCGATGCTCCAGCGCATCTACGGCACGGCGTGGGCGAGCGAGGAGGAGCTTGCGCGTTATCTCGATCAGCTCGAGGAGGCGGAGAAGCGCGACCATCGCCGCTTGGGGCGCGAGATCGACCTGTTCCATTTCCAGGAAGAGGCGCCGGGCGCGGTGTTCTGGCATCCGAAGGGCTGGGCCCTCTTTCAGACCCTGATCGGCTATATGCGCAGGCGCCAGCAGACCTGGGGCTATGTCGAGGTGAACTCCCCAGATATGCTCGACCGCGCGCTGTGGGAGAAGTCGGGTCATTGGGAAAAGTTTGCCGAGAACATGTATATCGCCGAAACGCCGGACGAGCGCGTCTATGCCTGCAAGCCTATGAACTGCCCGGGCCATGTGCAAATCTTCAAGCATGGTCTGAAGAGCTATCGCGATCTTCCCTTGCGCATCGCCGAATTCGGCAAGGTGCATCGGTACGAGCCCTCCGGTGCGTTGCACGGTCTCCTGCGCGTGCGCCACTTCACCCAGGACGATGCGCATATCTTCTGCACCGAGGACCAGATCACCGAAGAATGCGTGCGGCTCAATGAGCAGATGCTGTCGATCTATCGCGATTTCGGCTTCGACGATGTACGCATCAAGTTCTCGGACCGGCCACCCAAGCGCGTAGGTGCCGACGAGGTCTGGGACAAGGCGGAAGCGGCTCTGAAGCGGGCGGTCGAGGCGGCCGGGCTCTCTTACGAATTCAATCCTGGCGAGGGCGCCTTTTACGGGCCGAAGCTCGAATATGTTCTGCGCGACGCGATCGGGCGCGACTGGCAATGCGGCACGATCCAGGTCGATCTCAACATGCCGCTGCGGCTTGGCGCCTTCTACATCGGGCCGGATGGCGAGAAGACCGTGCCAGTAATGATTCATCGCGCCATGTTCGGGTCGCTCGAGCGCTTCACTGGCATCCTAATCGAGCATCATGCCGGACACCTGCCGCTCTGGCTTGCTCCGGTGCAGGTGATGGTCGCCCCCATCGTCTCCGATGCCGACGCCTATGCGACGAAAGTTATGGAGGCGCTGAAGCGTGCTGGCCTGAGGGCCGAGGCTGACCTCCGTAACGAGAAGATCACCTACAAGGTGCGGGAGCACTCGCTCGCCAAGCTGCCGGTGCTGCTGGTGGTCGGCAAGCGCGAGGTGGAGGAGGGGACAGTTTCGGTACGCCGGCTCGGGAGCCAGCAGCAGCAGGTGCTCGCGCTCGATATCGCGATCAAGGCAATCGCGGCCGAAGCAGTGCCCCCGGATTTGGCAGAAGCCCAGGCTCGCGCGGCATAGCCGACTCTCCACCCCCAAACGCCATCCCGGAGTCAGGCGACGGCGGCACGCCGGACGTGCCTGGCGACCCGGGCGCACCCGGTGCTGCCACGGACTCGCCCGGCGGAGGTGCCGGAGGTGGCGGTGGTGGTTCGGTTATCGCCTTCAGGGCCTCTGGCGAGGCAGGCCCGTCCTGCATGACGACTTCGATCTGCTTCGTTTGGCCGGAGACGACGCTAAATTTGTTTGTGTAGCTTTCGCCGTTGTGGCTGGCGACGACAGCGTAGTTCCCTGCGGCGAGAATATGCTTGGGCAAGGCCCCCGTGTTCTCCTTAACCACGTCGCCGGTCGGGGTGAGGATGGTCCATCGCGTATCGGCAAGAGCCTCGCCTCCTGGGCTCTGTACGAGCTTGAAGGTGATGGCTGCCGCCGCATGCGTGACGGTCGCTTCGGTGATCTTGCCGGGCTCGACCGTCACGTCGGCTCTCACCGTTGCATTCGCATCTCCATAGGTGCTGACAAGGTGATAGGCGCCGGCGTTCAATCTGATGACAACGCCGGGCTTGGCGTCCTCCAGAATCCTGTGCCGATTGCCAAATTGATCCTCCTCATCGGCGAGGATGTCGAAATGCACGCTCGGACCGGGGAGCGTGTCGCCATTGGCGAGCACGGCAGCGAGTTTCAGTCCGCCAGTGTTGAGAACGAAAGTTTCCTCAAGAGACCGTCCGCTCTCCACCTTGATCTTCCTGGTGAGGTTGGAAAGGCCGTAGGCAGCGTTGACGAGATAGTCTCCGGGGAGCAACGCGGCGGTCGGCGTTGCCTCATGATGCGTGCTCACGAGTTTGTGGGCCCCGTTCGATCCTAGCTGCGGTGTGAACACGCGCCAGATCAGTCCAGACTTGACCTGAGGTCCGCCTTCGGTGAGCAGGGCCTTGAAGGTCACGGGCACGGGTGCGGATGGCCGGGCGCTTGGCAAGGAGGACGTTCGGGCCGGTCCCGGGGTTTCTGTTGGCGGAAGGCCTGCGACCTTCGGGATGTCGGTTTGGCCGGGAGCCGGCGGCCCTACCAGTTCAGAGAATTGCGGGTTCGAATGTGGGGCACCTTGGGCCAGGGCGCTTTTCGCCCGCACGCTCTGGGTCTGCAGGGTTGCCGTTGGACCGGTCTGCACTGGTGGGGCCGGCGTTGGAGCCGTCTTTGCTAATTGACTGGATTGAGCCGGCGTAGGCGGTGCAGGCGCCGTTGAT
>DASPOV010000111.1:0-7780 GCA_035625815.1 Methyloceanibacter sp. | reverse complement strand
AGCAGTTCGGCTTCGACAAGCCGGCCCCCGAGCGCTTCCTCATGCTCATGTGGAACTATTTCCGCTTCGATTTCGGCGAGAGCTATTTCCGCGACACGAGCGTGCTCAAGCTAATTGCCGAGCGACTACCGGTCTCAATTTCGCTCGGGCTCTGGATGACGCTGATCTCCTACGCCATCTCGATCCCGCTCGGCATCCGCAAGGCGGTGCAGAGTGGGTCGCGTTTCGATGTCTGGACGAGCACGGTGATCGTCATCGGCTATGCCATTCCGGGCTTCTTGTTCGCCGTGTTCCTCATAGTCCTCTTCGCCGGCGGTTCGTTTTTCAACATCTTCCCATTGCGCGGGCTGGTCTCCGAGAACTGGGTGTATCTTGCCTGGTACGACAAGATCCTCGACTATTTCTGGCACATGGTGCTGCCGATGATCGCCATGTCGCTCTCGGCCTTCGCCACGCTCACCTTCCTCACCAAGAACTCGTTCCTGGAGGAGATCCGCAAGCATTATGTGACGACGGCGCGAGCCAAGGGGCTGACCGAACGCCACGTGCTCTATGGGCACGTGTTCCGCAATGCCATGCTGATCATCATCGCCGGATTTCCGGGCGCCTTCATCAGCGCCTTCTTTGCCGGCTCTCTCCTCATCGAAACGATCTTCTCGCTCGAAGGGCTCGGGTTGCTCGGCTTCGAATCGGTGATGAACCGCGACTATCCGGTCGTATTCGCCACCGTCTATATCTTCTCGCTGATGGGGCTCGTCATCAATCTCATCTCCGACCTAACCTATACCTGGGTCGATCCGCGCATCGATTTCGAGACGCGTGAGGTTTAGTCGATGGACATCCCCACCGACGCCGCCATCCTCGACGAGGTCACTGCCGTTGGGCTCCCCGGGCGTCGGTTCGCGCTCTCCGCACTAAATGCGCGGCGATGGCAGACCTTCAAGGCGCACAAGCGCGGCTACTGGTCCTTGCGGATCTTCCTTGTCCTGTTCGTGATCAGCCTATTCGCCGAGTTCATTGCCAACGACAAACCGCTGATCGTCAAATATGACGACCAGTACTACTTTCCGGTGTTCAGAAGCTATCCCGAGACCGCCTTCGGCGGCATCTTCGACACCGAAGCGGTGTATCGCGACCCCGCCGTCAAGCAGATGATCGCGCAGAAGGACGGCTGGATTGTCTGGCCGCCGATCCCGTTCTCCTATGACACGCCCAACAAGAACCCGCCCATGGCCTTCCCGGTGAAGCCCACCTGGATGCTGACCAAGGAGGACTGCGAGGCTGCGATCAAAGGCGGATTTCATCCTTGCAATCACGAGCTTGAATGGAATTGGCTCGGAACCGACGATCAGGGGCGCGACGTGATCGCCCGCGTCATCTATGGCTTCCGCATCTCGGTGCTGTTCGGGCTCGTGCTAACCTTTTTCTCCTCCATCGTCGGCGTCGCGGCCGGCGCGGTACAAGGCTATTTCGGCGGCTGGACCGATCTTCTGTTCCAGCGCTTCATCGAGATTTGGACATCGGTGCCTCAGCTCTATTTGCTGATCATCATCGCCGCTGTTATCGAGCCGAACTTCTGGATCCTGCTCGGCATCCTGCTTGCCTTCTCCTGGGTGGCACTCGTCGGTGTGGTGCGGGCGGAATTTCTGCGCGCGCGCAATTTCGAATATGTCACCGCAGCGCGCGCACTAGGGCTCTCAAATCTGAAAATCATCTTCAAGCATCTTCTCCCCAACGCTATGGTCGCGACGCTGACTTTCATGCCCTTCATCCTGAATGGCTCGATCAGCACGCTCACCTCTCTCGATTTTCTCGGCGTCGGCTTGCCCGCGGGTTCACCTTCGCTCGGCGAGCTGCTCGCGCAAGGCAAAGACAATCTGCAGGCGCCATGGCTGGGCTTAACTGCCTTTTTCGTGATCGCCATCATGCTGAGCCTCTTGATCTTCATTGGCGAGGCGGTGCGCGATGCCCTCGACCCCCGCAAGTCCTTCGGTTGAGGTGACGATGCACCGCGCCGATTTCCACGCTCGGGGACATGCCCACACCCACCGCCACGACACCCATGACACCAATGAGCGGCGCATGGGGGTTGCCGCGCTATTAACCGGCCTGTTTATGGGCGCGGAGGTCGCCGGCGGCATCATCTCCGGCTCGCTCATGCTGCTCGCCGATGCCGGCCACATGCTCACCGACTTCGCCTCGCTTGCGCTCGCCTGGTTCGGCTTTCGCCTGGCGCGGCACTCCGCGGACTGGAGGCGCACCTACGGCTTCGATCGCTTTCAGGTGCTGATCGCGTTCACCAACGGGATTGCGCTTTTCGCTATCGCCGCCTGGATCGTGTACGAGGCCGTGGAGCGGCTCAGCTCACGCCGGCCCGTGGAGGCCGGGATCATGGTGGTTGTGGCGGTGCTTGGACTCCTCGTAAATATCACGGCCTTCGCGCTCCTGCACGGCGCGGATCGGGAGAACCTCAACGTCAAGGGCGCGGCCATCCACGTGCTTGGGGACCTGCTCGGCTCGGTGGCAACGCTGGTCGCCGGCACCGTGATTCTGCTCACCGGCTGGACGCCCATCGATCCGCTGCTGTCGATTCTTGTGGCGGCCATCATCGTGCGCAGCGGCTGGAAGGTGGTTGAGGCGTCCGGCCACATTCTGCTCGAAGGCGCGCCGGCAGAGCTCGACACCCGCCATATCGGGCCCGACCTCGTCGACAATGTGCCGGGCGTGGTCGACGTGCATCACGTGCATGTGTGGTCGATCACCCAGGAGCGGCGCATGGTAACCCTGCACGCCTGCGTTGACAAAGGTCTGCAGGGGGATCGGATGGTGAAAGCCATCAAGCAGCGGCTCCATGCGCGCTTTGGCTTGGACCATGCCACGATCGAGATCGAGCACAGCGAATGTGCCGATGCTGCTGAGGCCAAGAGCGCCTAAGGACATTTTATGGGCGACACCAAACAAAGCGCCGAGCCTGCCTCGCCGAGAGAAACTCTTGTCAGCGTCGAAGACCTCTCCGTCGATTTTCGCAGCGGCGGCAAGATCACCCGCGCGGTTAAACAAATCTCCTTCGACATCGGCAAGGCTGAGACCGTGGCACTTGTGGGCGAGTCAGGCTCCGGCAAGACGGTCACGGCCCTGTCCATTCTGCGGCTCCTTCCCTATCCGACGGCGTTGCATCCCTCCGGCGTCATCCATTTCAAGGGCGAGGACCTGATGGCGCTGGCGCCAGACTCGCTTCGCCATGTGCGCGGCAATCAAATTTCTATGATTTTTCAAGAGCCTATGACATCGTTGAACCCACTACACACCATCGAGCAGCAGATCGGCGAGGTCTTGAAGATCCATCGTGGGCTGTCGCATCACGCGGCGCGGGAGCGCGTGCTCGACCTCCTTGGCAAAGTCGGCATCGAGGACCCGAAAGGGCGGCTCGACACCTATCCACACCAGCTTTCCGGCGGCCAGCGGCAAAGAGTGATGATCGCCATGGCGCTCGCCAACGAGCCGGACCTGCTCATCGCTGATGAGCCGACCACCGCGCTCGACGTGACCATCCAGGCGCAGATCCTCGACTTGCTGCTCAAGCTCAAGTCAGAGTTCAACATGGCCATGCTGCTCATCACCCACGACCTCGGTATCGTACGCAAAATGGCAGACCGGGTCTGCGTCATGACCAATGGCGAGATCGTTGAGCGTGGCACGACGCACGATATCTTCACGGCGTCACAACACCCCTACACCAAGCATTTGCTCGCCTCAGAGCCAAAGGGCTCGCCGCCCGCCGCCAATGCCAAGGCGCCCGTGATCCTCGAAGCCAGGGATTTGAAGGTCTGGTTTCCGATCAAGCGCGGTTTCCTGAGGCGCGTTGTCGGTCACATCAAAGCGGTCGACGGCATCGACCTTGCAGTCAAGGAAGGGCAAACGCTTGGCGTCGTGGGCGAGTCCGGTTCGGGCAAGACCACGCTCGGCTTGGCACTGCTCAGGCTCGTTTCGAGCGACGGGCCGATCGTCTATCTTGGCAATCGCATCGATGGGTACGACTCAAAGCGCATGCGGCCGATCCGGCGCGACATGCAGATTGTGTTCCAAGATCCTTACGGCTCGCTCTCTCCGCGCCTCTCGGTCGGGCAGATAATCGAGGAAGGTTTGCTCATCCAGAAGCCCGGCATGGATCGCGCTGAACGCCGGGCGCGTGTCTCGAAGGCGCTGAAGGAGGTTGGGCTCGATCCCACGTTCCAAGACCGCTACCCGCACGAATTTTCCGGAGGTCAGCGCCAGCGCATCGCCATCGCGCGGGCTCTCGTCCTTGAGCCGAAGTTCCTGATCCTCGACGAGCCGACCAGCGCGCTCGACGTGTCGGTGCAGGCGCAGATCGTCGATCTCCTGCGCGACCTACAGAAGCGCTACAAACTCGCTTATCTCTTCATTAGTCACGATCTCAAGGTGGTGCGGGCGCTCGCCAATGCGATCATCGTGCTCCGCCACGGCAAGGTGGTGGAGCAAGGTCCGGCGCGCACGGTCTTCGCCAAGCCGAAGACCGACTACACCAAGGCGCTGCTCGCCGCCGCATTTGAGCTTGAAGCGACGCGTAGTGACGTGGTCGCCACTTGAGAGCGAAGCGAACTCAGCAGTACCTAGGCCAGACCATCGAGGCCCAATGAACGAAGGAACGTACCAGGCGCGGTACTCTGCTCTGGCTGATCGGCATCCGGATTCCCATCATCATTCTATTGTGGTTGTTCGGGGTCCAGCAACTAGCGCCCGGCGCCTGATAGGCAGGACGGACGCCGCACTCCGATGATCTCGCCGCCTTTCAACGCGGCAATGCGGGTTTTGGCTTCGGCCAACGCCTCCTCCACCACCACCATTTGGTAGGCGCTCGCATGGACGAGATCCTGCGCGCTCGTCATGATGCCCACATGGCCTTCCCAGAACACAAGATCGCCACGGCCGAGCGTACCGGCTTCTTGCCAATCGAGCGGACGGCCGACTTCCTTGGCTTGCATATCGGCGTCGCGGGGGCAAGGGAGCCCAGCCGCCTCGCTCGCGAGCTGCACCAGACCAGAGCAATCGACCCCGAGACTCGTTCGCCCGCCCCAAAGATAGGGCGTGCCGCGAAACGTGAGCGCCACGTCGACGAAATCGTAGGCGTGCTCACCCACCTTGCGCGTGTGCTCGGCGATGACGAAGCCCCCTGATTTCAGCGCGATAAATCTCCCCTCCTCTGCTTCGACCGAAAGAAGCGCGTTTAGGTTCAACAACGCGCATGGCGGTGTCTTGATGTCGGGGCTCGGATAGACATAGGTCCGGAGCACCGCGACTCTGTGGGTCGGCGTCGTAAGCGCGGCGGCGAGACCTTCGCTCGGCATGTAGCCGACGTAGCCGTCGCGGGAAAGCTGCACCCAGGCCCAGCCTTCGCTCTCGTCAAACAAGGTCAACGTTTCGCCGAACAGGGCCTCGGTATCGAGGGTTGCGTCGAAGCGCGGCTCCCGGCGCACGGGCAGCGCAGGCACTTCAACTTGACGGCGCTGCCCGATGACGTAGCGCGGCGCCACCACATGACCGCGCAAGGACTCCGCGGCCAGCCCTTCCCGGTAAGCGTGCCGGCGCGGGTCTGGCAACACGCCGTTGATCACGGCCCGAATTCTTTCCGGAAATAAGCGAAGAGCGCGCGCGCGCCTTGCGGCTCGCCACCTTGCGGCCGACCAGGTTGCTCGCGCGGGACCCAACCGAAAATGTCAAGATGGGCGAAGTGCTTGGCCTTCGCGACGAAACGCTTCAAAAACAGTGCCGCAATGACCGAGCCGGCATGGGAGCCCTCGGCAATGTGGTTTACATCGGCGATGTTGCTTTTCAGGAGCTTGTCGTAAGGCTCCCAGAGCGGCATTCGCCAGAAAGGATCGCCGACTCTTGCGCCGCTTGCGAGTAGCCCTGCCGCCAGGTCCTCATCGTTCGTGTATAGCGGAGGCAGGTCAGGGCCGAGTGCAACTCGCGCGGCACCCGTGAGCGTCGCAATCGTGATGAGATAATCAGGGGCCTCTTCGTCGGCGAGGCTCAGGGCGTCAGCGAGCACGAGACGACCTTCCGCATCGGTGTTGCCGACCTCCACCGTCATGCCGTTCCGGCTCTGGAGCACGTCGCCGGGTCTGAAGGCGTTGCCGGCGATCGAATTGTCGGCGGCGGGGATCAATACGCGCAGCCGCAACGGAAGCTTCGACTGCATGACGAGCTGGGCGAAGGTGAGTGCGGAGGCAGCGCCTCCCATGTCCTTTTTCATCAGCGCCATCGCGCTTCCAGGCTTGATGTCGAGACCGCCAGTGTCGAAGCAGATGCCCTTGCCGACAATGGTCACCTTAGGCGCGCGCTCCGAGCCCCAGCGAATATCGATCAGGCGCGGTGACCGGTCGCTCGCCCGGCCCACGGCGTGGATCATCGGGAAATTGTCGGAGAGCAGGCTAGAGCCTTCCGTCACCTTGACGGAGGCGCCCTGCTCCAAGCCCATCTCGCGGGCGGCAGCCTCCAACTCGGCTGGTCCGAGATCGTTTGCCGGTGTGTTGATGAGGTCGCGTCCGAGGAACAGCGCCTCGGCAAGCGCCAGAACGCGGCGGCGATCGACACCGTCGGGCAGTACGAGGCGCTTGGGCTTGACTTCGTTCTCTGCCTTATAGCGGCCGAAGCGGTAGGACCCGGCAAGCCAAGCAAGCGTTGCAAGTTCAGCATCGGGAAGCTTCGAGGCAAAACGATAGTCGCCGGGAGGCAGCGCACTCGACAGCGCGCCGGGAAGCAGCGGCGCTTGCGCCACCCAATCCTCGCTGCCCACGCCCAGTAAAGCGCCGGCGATACCACCGCTCTCATTGGGCAAGAGCAGGATCGCGCCCGGCTCGGGCGCCCAACCCCTCGCCTCGAGCCAGTTCCGCTGGACGTCCGCCAAGTCTTGCAGACGCGCATCGTCCTTGGCGGCGATGAGCCAGATGGGAAGGGCCTCGCTTCCCCGGTCGAGAAGGAGTTCTCCCAAGTCATGGCGCGATTTCTGCAAGGTTCTTGTCGACATGGATACAGTGGTCGGATCGGCGCTTGATGGCGGGGCGCATTAATGGCAGGGGAGCATCGGAATGACAATGGCGGAAGGCGGAACCATGCCGGCAGACGGCTACACCCTCGTCATAGGCGACAAAAATTTTTCGTCCTGGAGTCTCAGGCCTTGGATCGCGATGAAGTATGTCCGTCTTCCCTTCGCCGAGGAGCGCATCCGCTTGCGCCAGCCGGGGAGCAGCGGCGCGATCTCGCGCCATTCGCCCTCCGGCAAGGTCCCGGCGCTCAAAACGAATGGCCTCGTGGTATTCGACAGCCTCGCCATTCTCGAATTTCTTGCCGAGCGTCACCCTGAACTTCAGTTCTGGCCGCGGGACGTTGAGGCGCGGGCGCGGGCGCGCTCGATCTCGGCCGAGATGCATTCTGGCTTCGTCACGCTCTGCAACGACATGTCCATGGATGTGCTCGCGCGCCTGCCCACCCCGCAGATCGGGGAAGAGCTCGCGCGCGACATTCGCCGCATCGTGGCGATCTGGCGTGAGACGCGGACGGGATATGGCGCGGCCGAGCCTTTCTTGTTCGGCACTTTCACCAATGCCGATGCTATGTTCACGCCGGTGGCGACGCGCTTCCGCACCTATGGGGTGGACCTTCGAGCCTTCGGCGACGACGGTCAGGCCGCGGCCTATGCCGATACTATATGGCCGAGTGGACGGCGGGGGCCGAAGCGGAAATCAAGGCGCGGATGATC
>DASPOV010000110.1:0-4121 GCA_035625815.1 Methyloceanibacter sp. | reverse complement strand
GCAGGAGCGGATGGGCAACGCGATCGAGTCCTCGTTGAAGGCCTACGGCGACATGCGCGACCGCGCTTTGGAGAGCATGTTTCACGCGGTTTACGGCTCGTCGATCCTCCAGGCGCTGGTTGGCCTGAAGGCCTCGGACGCGTCTCCGCGCCACCGGCCGGGCGTCGATGCCACCTATCGCGCCTTAGTCGCCGAGCGCAAAGACGAGCTCTTGCGAAACATTGCACAAGGCGGTCCGCGCGAAGCGACGATTCGTGCCCTTCTCTATGTCCGCCTGCCTGATGGTGTCGCCGACGAACGCGGCTTCAATTTGCTTGAACGGATGCGCGAAGAAGCCGGAACCGGGCTCCCGGTCGCAGACTTCAAGAGGATGGTGCGCGATCAATTTTTCACGCTGCTGCTCGATGAGCGCCGCGCCATTGAAGCCATCCCTGCTATGCTTGAAACCGACCCCGAGCTTGCCGCGCGCATGGCGACCACGCTGCGGAAGCTCATCGAAGTGCTCGGCGTAGAAAGCAAGCTCGCCAAGAGCCGGCTCGCCGAGATCACTGCGATGTTTGAGGCAAGACAGAAGCCCAGGGTCCCAAAGAATGGAGGATCGAAGGAGGATCGCAAACAGCCTCCTCGGCCGCCGCAGTCGCCTGCCGTGGCAAAGCCGCATGGTCCTCATTCGCGCAATTTGAGCTGACCTGCGTTTCGCGGGTCTCCCCTCAAGGAGAACTGAGCCATGAATGAGAACGCAACCCCTTCCGCGTCACGCCGTCACGAAAAGTACGACCGCCTCATCGCCGCAGCAAAGAAACTGCGGCCGCTTGCGACTGCCATCGCACACCCTTGCGACGAGACCTCCCTCAAAGGCGCCATCGAGGCGGCCGAGGCAGGACTGATCAAGCCGATCCTCGTTGGCCCAAAGGCCAAGATCGCCGCCGTCGCCAAGGAGCACTCACTCGACCTTGACAAGATCGAGATCGTCGACGCACCCCACAGCAACGCCGCCGCCGAGAAGGCGGTCGAGCTCGTTCGCACCGGGAAAGCCGATCTCCTCATGAAGGGAAGCTTACACACCGACGAGGTGCTGGCGGAGGTAGTGAAGCGCGAGACCGGCTTGAGGACGGGACGGCGCATCAGTCACGTGTTCGTCATGGACGTACCGGGCCATGCGCAGACTCTGTTCATCACCGATGCTGCGGTGAACATCGCGCCTGATCTCGAAGCCAAACGCGACATCATCCAGAACGCCATCGATCTTTACGCCGGTCTTGGATTGGGGATCCCGAAGGTTGCTATTCTTTCCGCCGTGGAAACGGTGACACCCACCATTCCGTCGACCATAGAAGCAGCGGCGCTGTGCAAGATGGCGGATCGCGGCCAGATCACCGGCGGTGAGCTCGACGGCCCGCTTGCCTTCGACAATGCGATCAGTCCGGAGGCAGCGCGCATCAAGGGCATCAAATCGCCGGTTGCCGGTCAAGCGCAGATCCTCGTGGTGCCTGATCTCGAAGCCAGGAATATGCTCGCCAAGAACCTGAGCTTCCTATCGCAAGCCGACGCCGCGGGCATCGTGCTCGGCGCGCGTGTGCCGATCATTCTCACCTCGCGCGCTGACAATGTGCGAACGCGCATGGCCTCCTGTGCCGTTGCGGCACTCTTCCGCCACAGCCAAATGGCGAAAGAGCCGATCAGGGCCTGACGCCCATGTCCGAGACAATTCTCGTCGTCAACGCCGGCAGTTCGAGCATCAAGTTCCAGCTGTTCGAGGTTGGTGCAGGCGATCAGTTGCAGCGCCGGCTGAAGGGCCAGGTCGAGGGCATCGGCGTCCGTCCGCGTCTTGCCGCCAAGGACGCCAAGGGCGAGATCCTCATCGATAAGGTCTGGCCCGGCACCGACGTGCCCGATGTACCGGCCGCGCTCGGCAAGGTCGTGGAATTTCTGCGCGCCGAGATCGGCACATTACCGACGGCCGTCGGCCACAGGGTTGTGCATGGGGGGCCGGACTATAGCGAGCCGGTCCTGATCGACGATGCGGTGCTTGAGCGGCTTCAAGCCTTCGCGCCGCTTGCCCCGCTTCACCAGCCGAACAATCTCGGTCCCATCCGCACGCTCCGGCAAAGACAGCCGCAGCTCCCGCAAATCGCCTGCTTCGACACAGCCTTTCACCGCGGTCACCCAGAAGTGGCCGACCGCTACGCCTTGCCCGAGCAATTCTACGAAGAGGGCGTCCGCCGCTACGGATTTCACGGCCTCTCCTACGAATACATCGCGAACCAGTTGCCGAAGTTGGCACCGGATATCGCGCACGGCCGCGTGGTCGTCGCCCATCTTGGCAGCGGCGCGTCGATGTGCGCCATGCAGGCGGGCAAAAGCATGGAAAGCACCATGGGCTTCACCGCGCTCGACGGTCTGCCCATGGGAACGCGCCCCGGCCAGCTCGACGCGGGTATCGTGCTCTATCTGCTCACCGAGAAGAGCATGAGCGCCAAGGAGATCGAGCGCCTGTTCTATCACGACAGCGGGCTTAAAGGCCTTTCCGGCATCAGCAACGATGTGCGGGATCTACTCGCAAGCTTCGACCCGCGCGCCAAGCGCGCTCTTGACTATTTCGTCTACCGTATCGCTCTGTTCACCGGGATGCTGGCCGCGGCCATGGGCGGCATCGACGGTTTTGTCTTCACCGCCGGCATCGGTGAGAACGCGCCTGTTATTCGCGAGGCGGTGGCGAGGCGGCTCACCTGGCTCGGTCTTGAGCTTGACCCTGAGGCGAACGCAAAGGGCGCCGGACGAATTTCGCGCCAGGGGTCGCCCATTGCCTGCTACGTCATCCCTACCGACGAAGAACTCATGATCGCCCGCCACACCTTGCATGTTTTGGGCGCGCAGGCAGCAACACTGCTCGAGGAGAAGCACGCATGATCGATCTTTCCACTCTGCCGCTGCTCAAGGGCAAGAAGGCACTGGTCACCGGTATCGCCAACGATCAATCAATCGCCTGGGGATGCGCAAAGGCCTTCCGGACGTTCGGAGCCGACCTTGCCATCACCTACATGAACGACAAGGCGAAGCCCTATGTCGAGCCTCTAGCCAAGGAGGCGGAAGCTCCTATCTTCATGCCACTCAATGTTCAGACGGAAGGTCAATTGGAGGCGGTTTTCGGCACTATTAAGGAACGATGGGGCAAACTCGACATTGTCCTCCATTCCATTGCCTTCGCACCCAAGGCCGATCTTCAGGGTCGCGTTGTCGACTGCTCCAAGGAAGGTTTCCTCCTCGCCATGGACGTGTCGTGCTGGTCGTTCATCCGCATGGCCAAGCTCGCCGAGCCCTTGATGAAGGACGGCGGCACGCTCGCCACCATGACCTATTACGGGTCGCAGATGGTAGTGGAGAATTACAACATGATGGGTCCGGTGAAGGCTGCGCTCGAAGCCTCCGTACGCTATCTCGCCGCCGAACTCGGGCCCAAGGGCATCAGGGTGCATGCGATTTCCCCCGGTCCGCTCAAGACACGGGCCGCTTCAGGCATCACCGACTTCGATGAGCTGATCGCCAAGGCGCAAGAGAAGGCGCCTGCCCAAAGGCTTGTCTCAATCGAAGATGTCGGCGCCGCCGTGGCCTTCCTCTCCATGAATGCCGCGAAACTGATCACTGGCGAGACGCTCTATGTCGACGGCGGCTATCACATCATCGATTGAGCGCGGGCTGATGGATCCGCGAAACTACAGCAAAAGCGAGACCTTGAAGGATGGAACAGCCGTCACGGTTCGCTCCATCCGCGCCAAGGACAGCAACAGCGTGCTTGAAGCCTTCAAAGGTATGGACAAGGAATCTGTGCACCGGCGCTTCTTCAGCCCAAAGAAGGAACTTTCGCAAGCAGAGCTCAAGCAACTGACCGATGTGGATTTCAGCAAGGTGATCGCATTGGTCGTCACTATACAATCGCCCAAAGGCGAGTTATTGGTCGGTGGCGGGCGTTATGCGCTGGAGGAGCGGAGGTCAACTCACGCCGAGATCGCCTTCGTAACAAGCGGCGACTATCGAGGCCTTGGCATCGCTTCTCTTATTCTGAAGCATCTCGCTCTAATCGCGCGCAAAGCTGGCATTTCGCAGTTCGACGCAGAAGTGCT
>DASPOV010000109.1:0-3655 GCA_035625815.1 Methyloceanibacter sp. | reverse complement strand
CGGGGTTCTGGCATCTTTAGGACGATGTGACTGCCGCGGATGAGTCGTAAGGCGTGCGGCGGCGGGGCGATGCTGCTCATAGCATCGATAGCGGCGACGAACGGGCCGGCAGCGTTGATGATGAAGCGTGCATCGACCCATCGCTTTGTCCCGCGTTCATTAAGCTCTACGGAATAGCCGTTGGCGAGCGGCTCGATCGCGGTTACCGCGCGCCGGTTCAGAATGTCGGCGCCGCGGGCTCGCGCATCGAGGAGGACGGCGAGCACGAGGCGCGCATCGTCAGCCTGGCAGTCATGGTAGTGGAGCACTGTGTTGAGGTCGTCGCGGCGCAGCAGAGGAAGCTCGGCGATCTCATCGGCCGTCAGTCGCCCGCTTGGCGGCAGCCCGTCGCCGATAGACAGAAGGTCGTACAGAGCAAGGCCCGCATGCAGCAGAAGAGCCGGGCGCCTCTGCCAGCCATAGATGGGCAGAAAAAAGCGGACAGGCTCGACGAGATGCGGCGCGGTCTTGAGGAGGCCAGCCCGCTCGACCAGGGACTCGCGCACGAGTGCGAGCTCGAGCTGCTCGAGATAGCGCAAACCGCCGTGGATCAACTTGGAGGACGCCGACGACGTGGCGCAGGCGTAGTCGCCCTTCTCGGCGAGCGTGACCTTCAAGCCGCGGCCCGCGGCGTCACGGGCGACGGCGGCGCCGTGGATGCCGCCGCCAATCACGAGAACGTCAACCGATTGCGCGGTCAAACCTCATCCCTCCCAGACGCGAAGGACTATAAAGGGAAGTATCAAAGCGAGGCAGTCCGAGAGCGGCCTCGACCCGGCTCAAGGGCTTCAACGATATGATCAAGCCCTAGGTTGAGAACTCGTACGGCACGTTGAATATTTTGGCGACGCGGCCTTCATTGAGTCTAACTGACAAGGAGGCTGCTATGACGCATTTGTTCTGGTTGTCGGATGATGCCTGGGCAGCGATCGAGCCCCATCTTCCGCGGGGCAAACCTGGCAAGCCGCGAGTAGATTGGTGATCAGTGGCATCCTGCACGTCAGGCGCCGTGGACCAGCCAAAACGCTTGCTTGCCCATAAGGTCTATGATGCCGACAGTTTTCGTCACTGGCTCAAGCGACGAAAGATCAAGGCGATCATCCCATCAACCGCCACTCGACGGACCCCATACCCGCGGCAGCGGGAGAGTCCGGCGCCGCGAAAGGGCATCGCTTCAGCACATCGCCCGCCGGTCGCGAGCCAGAACCTGCCCGTGCTGGTGGCGCCAAGCGGCGCCAGCCCAGGACGCTCAGTAACTCGCCGCGAACTTTGTGATGAGGCCGCGCGTGCCTTCAAGCACCAACACGGGCACGCCGCTGTGGGCAGTGCAAAGGCGGCTCCCGCGAGCCCGCCGCCAACGGCAATGAAAGGCAGCTCCTGCATCGGGAAATTAGGCGCTTGGCTAGGTCGATCGAGGGTCGCGCCGCACAAGCGTCTTTAGGCGACGCCGGCGCGGAGCAGATCGTGGATATGGATGATGCCCACGGGACGGCCGTCCTCCACCACGAAGAGGGCGGTGATGCTCGAGGCGTTGATCACCTCGAGCGCGGCGCTCGCCAGAAGCTCGGGCGACACGGTCTTGGGGTCGGCGGTCATGATCTCGCCGGTGTGGCGCGCGAGCAGCCCGTCGCCCATGTGCCGCCGCAAGTCTCCGTCGGTTATGATCCCGGCAAGCAGGCCACTATCATCGACCACGCCTAGGCAACCGAAGGCCTTCTCGGTCATCACCACGATGGCTTCGGCCATTGGCACGTCGCCCGCGGTGAGCGGCAGGCGATCGCCCTTATGCATGAGGTCGCCGACGACTTTCAGCCGCGCGCCGAGCTGGCCGCCGGGATGCAGAACCTTGAAGTCTAGTGCCGTGAAGCCCTTGCTCTCCAGAAGAGCTATGGCGAGGCAATCGCCGAGCGCAAGCTGCATCATGGTGGAGGTGGTGGGCGCAAGGCCGTGCGGGCAGGCTTCCTTGCTATGGGGAAGCGCGAGCACTACTTCCGCAGCCTTGGCAAGCGTGCTTTCCGCGTTAGACGTCACGGCGATGAGCGGCACTGCGAATCTCCGCGAATATGAGACGAGATTGCCGAATTCGACGGTCTCGCCTGACCAGGAGAAGGCGAGGATCACGTCGTCGCGGGTGATCATGCCGAGGTCGCCGTGGCTCGCCTCGCTCGGATGCACGAAAGAAGCCGGTGTGCCGGTGGAGGAGAGGGTGCCGGCGACCTTCATTCCGATATGCCCACTCTTGCCCATGCCGGTGACGATCACTCTGCCGCGGCAGGACCGTATGGTGACGATGGCTTCGGTGAAGGCGTCAACCAGGTCAACGTCGAGCGCGGCTTCGAGCGCGCGCAAGCCTTCGGCTTCGAGCTGAATGGTGCGGGCGGCAGACGACATCGCCTCGCGCGCGTCGTGCCCCTGAAAACGGTCGCGTTTGAGACCAACAGCCATGACCGTGGTTCCCCCGTTTTTCCCGTCCCTTTTTGTAGCACAGATCGGGCGCTTGCGGGCCTCTTGAGATGGGTTGATTCGTAGCAGGGGCACGCGCCTTGTTAACTTTATTCCCCTTGAAGCCCGTCGATCAACGGTCGCAAAGGCGCTGGTAAATGTGGATTTTCCTCTCCCACAAGGGAGAAGGGATTCAGAGCAGCTTCTTGATCTCGGCGGCAAAGGCATCGCTGAGGTCGGGACGCTCAAGCGCGTAGGCCACGTTGGCAAGCAGGAAGCCGAGCTTCGACCCGCAGTCGAAGGTGCGTCCCTCATATTTCAGGGCGTGGAAGGGCTGCGTCTGGAGCAACCTGATCATGGCGTCGGTAATCTGAACCTCGCCACCGGTGCCACTCTCCTTAGCGGAGAGAATGTCGAAGATCTCCGGTTGCAAAATATAACGGCCAAGGATGGTGAGGTTAGATTTCGCGGTTCCCGGCTTCGGCTTCTCTACCATCCCGTTGATAGGGAACACGCGGCCGTCATTCTTGGGCCCCCCATCGATGTTGACCACACCATAATTCTTGAGCTCGCTTTCCGGCACCGGCTCCACGGCGATGATATTGCCGTCATGCTCCTTGTAGGCATCGAGCATCTGCGCGGTGCACCCCTTGCCTTGGCTCTGCACGAGCACGTCGGGAAGGAGAAGCGCGAAGGGCTCGTGGCCCACCAGCTCCCGCGCGCACCACACGGCGTGGCCGAGGCCAAGCGGCTCCTGCTGGCGCACGAAGCTCGTCTCTCCAGGTGCGGGCAGGTCGCGGGCGAGCGCCTCGAGCTCAGCCTGCTTGCCGCGAGCCGCGAGCATCTGCTCAAGTTCGGGCTGCTTGTCGAAATGGTCCTCGATTGCGCCCTTGTTCCGGCCGGTAACAAAGATCAAGTGCTCGATGCCTGCGGCCCTTGCCTCATCGACGACGTGCTGGATCAGCGGCCGGTCCACCACGGTAAGCATTTCCTTCGGAATTGCCTTGCTCGCCGGCAAAAAGCGGGTTCCGAGGCCTGCGACGGGAAATACCGCCTTGCGAACAGGAGCAGCCATTCACGTCCTCTGGAAGTTAAGGGCCCCCGGGGACCTTGGAGGTCGTCCGACCTCTTTCCGACAGCAAGGGGCGAATTGCAACTGTCGCTTTCACTAATC
>DASPOV010000108.1:0-4987 GCA_035625815.1 Methyloceanibacter sp. | reverse complement strand
TCTTCGACGTGGACCCAAACATTCCCCGACTGCTCTGTCATCGCAAATTGAGCCTAGGCCCTGGCCGCTTGCCGTTGGTGAACTCGACGCGTGCGTCCTCTAGCGCCCTTGCGGATTGTCGTCAGTAGCCCGGAGGGACAGGCTCAGCGCGGTCCGGAAGGACTGATCTTCGACGCGCCGCCTCATATCTGAACACCTTTCTCGGCCGCGTAGCACTTCAATTCCTCACGCAGTGTTGTGGCTTTCGAGGCGAGCAACTCCTGAAGCCGCGTCCCCAAATCGCCGGCATCGAGCGAGAGCACCATGGCCTTTACCGGGCCCACGGAGGCGGGCGCCATGGAGATCGAGCGGAAGCCGAGCCCGATCAGGGTCATGGCCTCGATTGGCTTGCCCGCCATCTCGCCGCACAAATTGAGCGGAACATTGTGTCTCGCCGCGGCCTCCACGATCACGCGCAGCGCTATGAGCCCGGCGGGATTGAGCGCATCGAAGCGGTCCGCCACCAGCATGTTGCCACGGTCGGTGGCAAACAGGAACTGCATCAGATCGTTCGAACCCACCGAAGCAAAATCGGCAAGCGGCAACACACGATCGAGCTGCCACAGTAGTGCTGGGACCTCAATCATCGCCCCCACGAGCAGCTTTGTCGGCTCTGGCCGGCCGTGGCGCTTGAGGATCGTGACCTCGCGGTCGATCAAGGCACGCGCCGCTGCGAGCTCCGCCACATCGCCGATCATCGGCAGCATGATGCGGAGATCGCGCCCATGGGCAGCCCTGAGCAGTGCCCGGATCTGCGTGCGGAACAGCGCCGGCCGGTCGAGTGCCATGCGGATGGCGCGCCAGCCGAGAGCGGGGTTCTCCTCCTTGTTCACGCGGAAATAGGGCAGGACCTTGTCGCCGCCGACATCAAGGGAGCGGAACACCACCGGGCGCTTGCCGGCTGCATCGAGGATGGCCTTGTAGATGCGTGTCTGCTGCTCAAGCCGGGGGAAGGTTGAGGCGATCATGAATTGCAGTTCGGTGCGGAACAGCCCGATGCCGTCGGCACCAGACTGATCGAGATGCGGCAAGTCGAATACAAGCCCGGCATTGATGTTGAGCGAGACCCGCTCCCCGTCAAGCGTGACCGCCGGCACGCTGCGCAAGGCCGCATACTGGGCTTGGCGTTTGGCCCGAAAGCGCACTTTGTCGGCATAGGCAGCGACAACCTCCGGAGTCGGCCGCACATGCAATTCGCCGCCTTCGGCGTCGACGATGGCCGCATCGCCCGCCTCGACCGCCTCGAGCACGCCCTTGGCCTGGCTGATGGCGGCAATTCCGAGCGCCCGCGCCACGATGGCGACATGGCTCGTCGAGCCACTTTCCTCAAGCACGAGCCCGCGCAACCGCTGCCGGTCGTAGTCGAGCAGTTCCGCCGGGCCCATGGTGCGGGCGATGAGGATGGTGTCTTGAGGCAGATTTCCCGCCGCTGCCGTGCCCATACCGCCGGCCAGCAGGCGCAACAGACGGTTGGAAAGATCGTCTATGTCGTGCAGCCGCTCCCGCGCGTAAGGATCGATCTGCCTAAGCATACGGGCGCGCGTGTCGTTACGCACCCGCTGCACGGCGGCTTCTGCCGTGAGGCCAGTGAGCAACGCTTCGTCCAACCTGCGACGCCAGCCGCGATCGTGGGCAAACATGCGGAAGGCCTCAAGCACCTCGCGGTGCTCGCCGGCGCGCTGGAGATCGCCGCGCTCGAGCATGCCGTCGATGTTGCCCGTCAGCTCCTCAATGGCTTGCGCAAGCCGCCGACGCTCGAGCTCGACATCCTCGGCGATCAGCTTGCTAATCACGATACGCGGTTCGTGCAGCACCACATGGCCGAGCGCCACGCCTTCCGAGATAATGGCGCCGGCGAAGCGGGCGCTCTGCTCCCGACGCGCCTCCTGGGTGGTCTCATCGCTCACCGCGAGGCCGCCGGAGGCGATCATCTCGGCTATGACCATGGCAGTGGTTTGCAGCGCCTCCACCTCCTCGTCGCTGTAATGGCGTTGGGTGCGATTCTGCACCGTGAGCACGCCGATGGTGTGGCCGCCTCTGAGGATCGGCACGCCGAGGAAGGAGTGATAGATCTCCTCGCCGGTTTCCGGCCGGTATGAGAAGGCCGGGTGGATTTGCGCGTCGGCAAACTGCATCGGCTCGCCCTGTTCGGCTATCAAGCCGACGAGACCCTCGCCACGCTTCAGATGAGTGTTGTGCACCGCCTCTGGGTTGAGACCTTCGGTCGCAAACAGCTCGAGCGAAGAATCCCGCCGGCGCAAATAGAGCGAGCACACCTCCGCCACCATATTTGAAGCGATCAACACCACGACCTTATCGAGACGTGCCTGTGCGCTCTCGCGCTCAGCCATCACCTCGCGCAAGCGGCGGAGTAGCAATCTAGGGGCGCCAACTGAAAGTGGCATAGACTCCAGTCCTCGCCGGCCGGCTTAGCGGCGAACCTGAGCTTGCGAAGGGCAGAGGTGGCCGCGCTATTAAGTCTAGCGGTTGTCCAATCCGAACAAGGAATGCAAGGTCCGCACCGCAAGCTCGGCGTAGGCCGCGTCGATCAATACGCTGATTTTGATCTCGGATGTGGAGATCGCCTCGATATTGATGCCTTTTTCGGCAAGCGCGCTGAACATCTGTGAGGCAACGCCGGCGTGGCTCCGCATGCCGACGCCGATGGCTGAAACCTTGGCGACGTCGGACGAGCCGCGCAAATCGGCATAGCCGATGCTTTGTCTCGACTTCTGCAGCACCTCGATGGCGCGGTCGAAGTCGGCGCTTTGCACGGTGAAGGTGAGATCGGTAAAGCCGTCCTCGGAGACGTTCTGCACGATCATGTCGACGTTGATATTGGCGTCGGCGAGGGGACAGAACACCTGCGCCGCCACGCCCGGCTTATCGGCGATCTTGAGCAGCGTCACCTTGGCCTCGTCGCGCGCATAGGCGATTCCGCTGACGACATTTTGCTCCACGATCTCATCCTCATGGCAAACGAGTGTTCCACAGGCCTCTGCAGTCTTGGCAGCCTTAAGGTCCGGCGGGTCGAAGCTCGAACGCACCAGCACCCTGACGCCACGCTGCATGGCAAGCTCTACGGAGCGGGTTTGCAGCACCTTGGCGCCCTGGGAGGCCATCTCCAACATCTCCTCGTAGGAGATTCTGTCAAGCCGATGGGCTTTTGGCACGATCCTGGGGTCGGTGGTGTAGACCCCGTCCACGTCGGTGTAAATGTCGCAGCGGTCGGCATCGAGTGCCGCGGCAAGCGCTACCGCGCTCGTATCGGAACCGCCTCGGCCAAGCGTGCTGATGCGGTTCTCCGGTCCGATGCCCTGGAAGCCGGCTACCACCGCCACCTCGCCTCGCATCATGCGCGTCTTCAGCGTGTCCACGGCAAGGCCGGTGATGCGGGCCGCACGGTGGGCGCCGTCTGTGCTGAGCGGGATCTGCCAGCCCTGCCAGGAGCGAGCCTTGACCCCAATCGATTGGAGCACGATGGCAAGCAAGCCAGAGGTCACCTGCTCTCCTGAGGCAACCACGGCGTCATATTCGCGCGCGTCGTAAGCGGCCGAGACCTCGCCGCCATTCTGCCTGCGCTGGTTGAAGCCCCAGGCGTCCTCGACGAGAGCCACGAGCTGATTGGTCTGGCCGGCCATGGCCGAGACCACCACAGCGCAGGCATGACCTGAGTCGACCTCGCGCTTCACATGGGCGGCGACGTTGCGGATGCGACCCACGTCGGCCATGGACGTACCGCCAAATTTGAGCACCAACAGGGACACTTGCCCTCCCGGTGGGCGGGCGCGCCTTCGAACGCATCGGCCCATAGCAACAGCATGGCCGGCCCCAGGGCCGGCCAGAAAGCAGTTCTTCATACTGGCTGCGGGCGCTTGCCGCAACCTAACCTCACCCTCCATGGCCATTCTTGACAGGGGGGTAAGACCCACGGTCAATGGCTTATGGCCCATGCCCCCCATCATACGCAGACGCTCGATCGCGACGAGGTCGTTCGTTTTGCGCGGCTGAGCGGAGAATGGTGGGACGAGCACGGTTCCTTCCGGCAGCTACACCGCATCAATCCGGTGCGGCTCGCCTATATCCGCGACCAGCTCTGCCAGAGGTTCGGGCGTGACGCCAAAGAGGCTGCAAACCTTTCGGGCTTGAGCGTGCTCGACATCGGCTGCGGCGGCGGGCTTGTCTGCGAGCCCCTCGCGCGGCTTGGCGCGCGCGTGACCGGCATCGACCCGGCGGCAGAGAACATCGCCGCGGCAAAGGCCCACGCTTCAGCCGCCGGGCTCAATATCGCCTATGAGGTAGCAACCGCCGAAGAGCTTGCGCCACGCAGGCGGAGATATGATGTAGTGCTGCTGCTCGAAGTAGTGGAACATGTCCCGGACGTACCGGCGTTCATTAAGACGGTGGCCCCGCTGGTGAAGCCTGGGGGCATGATGATCCTCTCCACGTTGAACCGCACGCTCAAGGCCTACGCGCTCGGCATTGTCGGCGCGGAGCTGATCCTACGCTGGCTCCCCGCCGGCACGCACCAATGGCAGCGTTTTGTGAAGCCCGAAGAGCTAGCCTCGGCGCTCACCGCCGAAGGGCTCACGCTCGCCAGCACCGAGGGCCTCATCTACGACCCATTCTCCGACGAGTGGCGCCTCGGATCTGACACAGGCGTGAACTATTTCGTCGCCGCCATGCGACGGACATAGATACGTCGGTTTTCGGCCCAGCATCTCAATTGCGCTAGGGAGGTGATGGAGGCCAACACTCGTCGCCCCCCGGCCAGTATCTTGAGATTGTAATCACCAAGAAGCGCTGATTTCCGAGCACGTGCCCGGCGGGACGCAACCCGCGCCCCGCCGGGGCCGACCCATAAGTGGAATTCCTGGCGGTTTCGCGAGGTCGTGGGCTCCGAAGGGAGATCGCGGATGAAGCGCGATCGCTTCTGGCCTACATAGAA
>DASPOV010000107.1:0-3654 GCA_035625815.1 Methyloceanibacter sp. | reverse complement strand
AGCAAAGCGCGCTGCTCCGAGCCGAGGCGCCCTGCGGCGATGAACGGCATAGTGGGGATGGCGGAGGACAGCGCCACCAGGGCCGCGTAGCCAAATCTGCGCACGAAGGGAAAGGCGGTCGGCGGCGTTCGGACGAGCGCCTCTCCGGCGTCGTTCGATTGCATATAGGGGCGCCAATAGCCGGTTCCGCGCTCAGGATGTAGACGCACATATGCATCGTGGTTGCCGGGTATCGCCGTGACGCGCTCAGGCGGTCCGAGATGGCGCAGCCATTCCGCGGCAAGGATGAACTCCTCGGGTAGCCCCAGATTGACGAGATCGCCGGTCACCGCGATGTGCTCGGGCTGCCTCTCGATCAGATCGCGGGTAAGCACGTCGAGAATGTCGCGGCGATGCACGAACTTCCGCCCGCGATGCCAATTGACATAACCGAGAACGCGCTTGCCGAGGAGGTCGCGCCGGCGGGCGCGCGGCATCGGGCTCAGGTGAATGTCTGACAAATGCGCAAGAGTGAACAATGGGCCGGTGATTCTAGAGGCGTGAACTGGCGTCGAGACTAGAGGGGAATTGAAAAGAACGTAACTGGGTCACCTGAGACTAAGGTGCAGAAATCGCAGCTGCTACCAGGGATCTGCTTCAAATTTATGTCTTACGGTTTTGTTTTGGCCTGCGTGGAGTGCTAATAAACCCGTCGTTATTGCTATTTCGAGGTTTGAGTGAGGTCGACAGCTAATCGACCGCGCTTCCGATCCGGGGCCTCACTAAGGTGCTGGGCATGTTCTGGCGAATGCGGCGAGGACTTACACTCGGCGCGCAAGGGGCTGTCATCGATGGCGATGATCGCGTTCTGCTCGTGCGCCACAGCTATCGACCCGGCTGGTCCTTCCCGGGCGGTGGCGTGGAATGGAACGAGACAATAGAAACGGCGCTCGCGAGAGAGCTCGAAGAGGAGGTCGGAGTAAGCCTCACCGAGCCGGCGCAACTCCATGGGCTTTTTGGCAACTTCGCGAGCTTCCCCGGCGACCATATCACCGTCTTCGTGGTCCGCCATTGGCAGCGGAACGGCGACTACCGCGAGGTCGGCGAGATCGCCGAGACCGGCATGTTCGGATTTCGGGATTTGCCAGGCGGGACCGACGCGGGCACGCGAGCACGGCTCGTCGAGATTTTCGACCGATCGCCGATCAGCCCGCTGTGGTGAGTTGTCTATTGAGTTGCGGTTAGGCGCTTTGTGATCTTAGCCACGTGATGGCCCTGGAAGCTCGCAAGGTTGAGCTCCTTTTGCGAAGGCATGCGCGACCCATCCGGTGCTGCAATGGTGCCGGCGCCGTAAGGCGAGCCACCCTTCAACTCGCTGACGTCGGCAAGATCCGGTGCGGAGTAGGGAAGGCCTACCACGATCAGGCCGTGATGCAGCAGCGTCCAATGGAAGGAGACAATGGTAGTCTCGTTTCCACCGCCGGTCGAGGTCGAGGTGAAGACACTGCCGACCTTGCCGATCAGTGCGCCCTCCACCCACAGTGGGCCGGTTTGGTCGAGGAAGTTGCGCATCTGCGAGCTCATATTGCCGAAACGCGTCGGCGTGCCGAAGATGATCGCATCATAGTTGGCTAGTTCTTGTGGATCGGCGACGGGCGCCGGCTGATCCACCTTCATACCGGCGCTGCGCATGATCTCCTCTGGCATCAACTCCGGCACGCGCTTGATCGAGACCTGCACGCCATCCACGGCGCGCGCGCCGTGGGCCACCGCATAGGCCAGCGTTTCAACGTGTCCGTAAGAGCTGTGATAGAGAACGAGCAGTCGAGTTGTGTTGGCCATAGATCCTTGCTCCCCGCACCTCGCAAGGGGGTACACCGAACTGCCCCTCCCCCGTCAATATAACAGTCTAGATGAAAACGGCGGCGGGGCGCGACAACAACCCGCGTGAGGCACGTTCCATATTGGCACAGGGCGGGGAGCTGCTGGACCCGTAGACTCGCCCGTGATATGGCAGCGCCGCCATGTGGCAACGAATCCACAGAGTCCTGATTTCACGACTAGGGCGCGCGCCTCGCGCTACCGCCTATTCCTCGCCGTTGACGCCTCGCCTTCGCTCATAGTCTCCGTAGCGTCCGGTGCGCCTCCTTTCGGCTGAGAGACGGATCCTCCATCGGCCGTTTCGGGATACTCTTCCATGCACGCTTCAAAATTCCAAATTCGCGACGAAAATGAAAACGACGCTGCGGCGCTTTCGGAGCTCTCCGCCGAGGCCTTCGGACCGGGCCGCTTTGGGCGTACGGCCTACCGCATCCGGGAAGGCGTTCCACC
The DNA here is from genome assembly GCA_035625815.1 of Methyloceanibacter sp. GTDB lineage: Bacteria > Pseudomonadota > Alphaproteobacteria > Rhizobiales > Methyloligellaceae > Methyloceanibacter. The sequence continues at coordinate 1,344 of DASPOV010000107.1, read as the reverse complement.
GGTCTTGTCACTCTCTCTCACCGCCTGGTTCGATGAACGGCTCGTTGGCGGCATCCGCTTCACTGCGGTGACCATCGGCGAGGAGGAGAGCGCGCTCTTGCTCGGGCCGCTCGTCGTAGATCCCGCACATAAGGGCAAAGGCTATGGCAAGGCGCTCGTCGAGGAAGGGCTTACCCGCGCCCGAGCGCAAGGGTTCCGTCTCGTCGTGCTTGTAGGAGACATGCCCTATTACGGCCGGTTCGGGTTCGTGCCTGTCCCGCGCGGACAGATAGTGCTCCCTGGGCCCGTCGACTCTGCGCGGCTGCTCGCGCTTGAGTTCGTGCCAGGAACGCTCGCCGGCGCTGCCGGTCTTGCGCGGGCCAAAGCAGGTTAGTGGCCCTCGCGGAACCAGGTCATGGCAATCATGCCGAGCAGAAGCGCGAGCGCGAGGAACCCGGTAAAGAGCGGGAACAAACGGACGCCTTCGACGTGATAGGCGTCGCGCTTGTGCAGGCCGAGCCAATCCCCGCCATGCATTATGTGACCACCGCGCAGCAGGACGATGCGCGGCAAGGGCGAGGCGTCGGATTGAGTGCGACCGAGCCAGAAGCTGCCCCCGCCGGTCTCGTTGATGAGAGGCGAAAGCACGGCGTCGGTCGCCGTCACTGCAGATAGTTCCTTGGCGTTGGCATTACCCAGGGTAACGACGCTCGCAAGCTTGCCGGAAGAGATGCGGTAGACGCCTTGCTCGCTGACCGTCATCGATTTCCGCCACAGACCCGGCTCGGCCTTGTCGAGCGTGATCGTCTCTGCCTTGCCTGACGGCGCCGTCACGGTCACCGGCTCGATCTCATCCTTGATCGAGCGGCGCTCCACAGTCAGGTTCTGGCCTCGGCTCGTCGCCTTAATCGTCTCCTCCTCAAGGTCCGGCTCCTTCATAAGCCAGTGCGCCAGCCGGCGCAGGAGGTCGGTATAAGGCCCCCCGCCTTCATAACCGCGCGCCCAGAGCCAGATGTGATCGGAGAGGAGCAGCGCCACGCGGCCCTCGCCACGCTGGCCAAGAACCAGTAACGGCTTGCCTTCAGCGGCCTTCATCAACACCTCGGCGTCGCGCGGACTGGCGTCGACGACACGGAACCAGCGCCCCCAGGAGGGCTCTTCGCCGGTTGAGCCCGGCAGGTCGCGCGTCACCGGGTGCTTCTCGCCAAGCTCGGTCAGCTTCGGTTTGAAAGGCTCCTCGACCACGCGGCCAGAGGGCACGGCGGGGAGCACCTCCCCGAGCGGTGACCGGTAAAGGCTGAGCGCGGAGGCATAGTCGTCGCCGGCGGAGACGAGCACGGCGCCCCCGCGCTCAACATAATGCGC
>DASPOV010000106.1:0-4825 GCA_035625815.1 Methyloceanibacter sp. | reverse complement strand
TGTCACAGTACTTGCAGTAGACCGAAGCGGCACGCGCATTCTCCTCGCCTGTTCTTGGAGCATTCGCAGCGAGATGAAGGATCAGCCTAGCGTGGCCGTGGTCTCGCGCAGCCAAGAGCGGTCGGCGCCCTTGAGTAGCGGCTCGATCTTGCGCCTGACGTCGGAGTGATAGCCGTTGAGCCAGGCAAGCTCAGGTGCGGTGAGGAGATCGGGTGCAATCAGCCGGCGGTCGAACGGTACGAGCGTTAGCGTCTCGAAACCGAGCATCTCGCGCGTGCCGCCTATAATTGCTGCCGGCGGCGTCACCAGCACGAGATTTTCCAGCCTGATGCCATATTCGCCCTCGCGATAGAGCCCCGGCTCGTTGGACAAGATCATGCCAGGCTGCAGCTCCACTGTGCCGTGCCGCGAGATACGCTGCGGCGGCTCATGTACGGAGAGGTAGCTGCCAACGCCGTGGCCGGTTCCGTGGTCGAAGTCGAGCCCGGCCTCCCATAGTGGCCTGCGCGCGAATGGGTCTATGTCTTGCCCACGCGTTCCCTTCGGGAATCGCGCTAAGGCGATGGCGATATGGGCCTTAAGCACGAGCGTATAGTGCCACCGCATATCTGCTCTTGGCGTGCCGATGGCTATGGTCCGCGTGATGTCGGTCGTGCCGTCGGCGTATTGACCACCGGAGTCGATGAGGTAGAGCGAGCGCGGGCAAAGCTTCAGATTGCTAGCGATGGTGGGGCGGTAGTGGACGACGGCACCGTGCGGGCCGGCAGCAGAGATGCTGTCGAAGCTGATGTCCTTGAGTTTTCCGGTCTCGCGCCGGAACTCTTCGAGTGTCGTCGCCGCGCCGATCTCGTCGACCCGGCCTGAGGGGGAATTTTCGTCGAGCCACGCGAGGAAGCGAGCGACCGCCGTACCATCGCGAAGATGCGCGGCTCGCGCGCCTTCGATCTCGGCGGCGTTCTTGATCGCCTTGGGCAGAATGCAAGGGTCATCGCCGGCAACGATCTTCGCGCCGGCGGCTTCCAGGATTTGCTTGAAGCGCACAGGCGTCGTCTCCGGATCGAGGCGGACCCGCGCGCCCTTCTGCCCAAGGGTCTTCAGCCGTGCGTCGAGGGCCTCCGGCGAAAGAAGCTCGACAGCCTCTTTGAGATGACCACGTACATTGTCGTTCACCTTGGCAGGATCGATGAAGAGCGAGGGCTTGCCGCGCGCGGGCACCAAAGCAAATGCGAGCGCGAGCGGCGAGTGGCTGATGTCGGCGCCGCGGATGTTGAACAGCCAGGCGATAGAATCCAGCAAGGTCAACAGGACCGCGTCGGCCTTGTCGCGCTTCAGTGCCTCCTGCACCTGGCCGATCTTTTCAGTGGCGCGCTGTCCGGCAAATCCAAGACCATGCGGCACGACTGGCGAGGAGGGCGGATTAGGGCGGTCGTGCCACAAGAGATCGATCGGATTGCTTGCCTGCGGCTCCAAGCGAATGCCGGCCTTGCCCAAACTCTGCGTCAGGCGCTCGATCTCCTTAATGGTGTGCAGATTTGGGTCGTAGCCGAGCGCGCCGCCCTTGGGGAGCTTCGCGGTGAGCCATTCTGAGGCCTTGGCCTCAGGCGTCTGCAGCACTTCGAACAACGTGGTGTCGGTCTGCGCGCGGGCCTGCAAGGTGTAGCGGCCGTCCACGAACAGCACCGCGGTGTTCTCCAGCACGATTGCAGCGCCCGCCGATCCGGTGAAGCCGCTAAGCCAGCGCAGCCGCTCGGCGGATGGCGGCAGAAACTCGTACTGGTGTTCGTCGCTATGGGGGACGAGAAAGCCCTTGAGCTTGCGCGATTTGAGCTCGCGCCTGAGCGCCCTTACCCGCTCCGGCACGGCGCCAGGCGAGCTGATCTCTTCGAAGCTTTGAAACATGGCCCCGCCTTGTAAGGCCGGCGCTCGTTGCAATCAATCCGCAGGACCGCGCCGCAGCGACGCCGCAAGAGCAGTGTGGTCTGACCATCGAAAAGGAATAGGCGGGAGCAAGCCCGAGAAGGGACGGAGCAGAATGTTGGCGAATAGCAAATCAAACTTCGCACGCCGCAATGCCGGATGCGCGGCGGCGAGTCCCTCTGCATGTACTACCCTGACGCTGGACTGAACTTCCTCTTATTTTCCGACGCGACGGCGACGGCAATCGGATCCATATCGCTTGCCGTACCGCGTGTTTTGAGCGCCGTGGCGGCGGTGATAGCGAGGATGCCGGTACCGACGCCGATGTCGACGAAGCGGTAAGCGCCGCCCCGCTTGAGCAGGCGTCGAGCGCGAGCAGGCAGCCTCGCGTGCCGAAGGCAAAGCCCGCGTCTATCTCGTGCACCTCGCCGGGGTCGTGTGCGCCGTGCATCAGGAATGGCCCGGCGCGTACCGGACTGCGTAAGCTCTCGGCTTCCGCCACCCAATTCTTAGCAGGAAGCGGCTCCATACGAAGATCGCCAAGGTCTTCGTTGCCGATCGTGCGCTTGATCAGTTGGATCAGCAGCTCGCGACCCGGCCTTTCGGCAGAATACGCCGAGACCTCCGCACGATGCTGAGCGCTCGAACAGCGATACCGCCATTGCCAGGGGGGACTCGGCAGTCTCAAGATTCGCGGCGATCGTCTCCGCGCCGGGAATCGGGGCCTGGATGGTCCAGGCAACATAGGTGACAGCGTCAGTTCAAATGGTCAGAACGCATCGACCAGAGGTCTTACTTTTGGCCCGCTAGCAACAGACCGTAGACGACCACCTCAAAGCTCATTCGCAATAGCGGTCTAGCTCCGCTCAACGAAGCTATCCACCACCTTCTTGCGCCCGGCCTTGTCGAAATCCACGGTAAGCTTGTTGCCGTCGACTTGCGCGATGCGGCCATAGCCGAATTTCTGGTGGAACACGCGCATGCCCACGGAGAGGCCGGCGCCCTCCGACGTGCTTGCCGCCACCAGCGTGCCGTCGATGGTGATCGGCTCCCGCGCCCGAGGGCTACATGGCATGCTTTCCGGTGGCCGGTTGCGCTGCGCTCGCTGCCAGCCCGGCGTCTCGTAAAATCCGCTCGCGAACAGATTCTCCGCGGTGTCGAAGCGGCTCTGCCCGTAGCTGCCATGGAAACTGCGATCCTCGGCGACCTCCACGTGGGCGATAGGCAACTCGTCGATGAAGCGCGAGGGAATTGCCTGCTGCCACATGCCGTGGGTTCGGCGATTCTGGACGAAGGTGATTTTGGCCCGCAGCCTCGCTCTGGTGAGGCCCACATGGGCGAGCCTGCGCTCTTCTTCCAAGCCCGAGCGCCCCGATTCATCCAAGCTCCGCTGATGCGGCAGCAACCCTTCGTCCCAGCCGGGAAGGAACACCACATCGAATTCGAGTCCCTTGGCGCTGTGCAGCGTCATCAGATTGACGCGCTCGGTGTCCTCTTCGGTCCCCGCATCCATCACCAGACTGACATGTTCCAGGAAGCCGGCCAGAGTGTCGAACTCCTCCATGAATCTGACCAGCTCTTTCAGATTTTCGAGCTTTGATTGTGCCTGCGGGGACTTGTCCGCCTGCCACATGACTGTGTAGCCCGACTCATCAAGGATCAACTCGGCAAGCTCGGTATGGCGCATGGTCTCGATCAGCGAGCGCCAGCGGTCGAAGGCGGCGATGAGGTCGGCGAGCGCTTTGCGCGACTTCGGCTTCAGCTCCTCGGTCTCGACGATCAGCCGCGTCGCCTGCATTAGCGGCACGTTGTGCGCACGCGCCACCTGGTGCAGCGATTTGAGGGTCGATTCGCCCAAGCCTCGCCTCGGCACATTGATGATGCGCTCGAATTTCAAATCGTTGGCTGGATTGAGCGTGACGTCGAAATAGGCGGTCGCGTCCCTGATCTCCTGACGCTCATAGAAGCGCGGTCCGCCAATGACCCGATAGGGGAGGCCGAGCGTGATAAAGCGGTCCTCGAAGGCGCGCATCTGGAAGCTAGCCCGGACGAGAATGGCGATCTCGCTCAAATTCTGGCCCTGCCGCTGGAATTGCTCGATGTCCTCGCCGATGATCCGCGCTTCCTCCTCGTCGTCCCAGCAGCCTTGCACCTCGACCTTCTTGCCGGCGCTGCCATCGGTGCGGAGAGTCTTGCCGAGCCGCCCCTGATTGTAAGCGATGAGGCCGGAGGCGGCGCCGAGAATATTGGCGGTGGAGCGATAGTTGCGCTCGAGCCTGATGATCTTGGCGCCCGGAAAGTCGGTCTCGAAGCGGAGGATGTTGTCGACCTCGGCGCCGCGCCAGCCATAGATCGACTGATCGTCGTCGCCGACGCAGCAGATGTTGCGGCTCCCCTGCACCAAGAGCCTGAGCCACAAATTTTGGGCGACGTTGGTGTCCTGATATTCGTCGACCAGCATGAAGTGGAACCGCTGCTGATATTGCGCAAGCACATCAGGGTGTTCCTGGAACAGCCTCAGATTCTCGAACAGCAGATCGCCGAAATCCGCGGCGTTCAGCTCCTTCAGCCGGCGCTGATAAAGCGCATAGAGGTCGCGCGCTCTGCCGTTGGCGAACACGAAGCTCTCGCCCTCTGGCACGCGCTTTGGCGTCAGCCCTCTGTTCTTCCAGCCATCGATCATGGAAGCGAGCAGCCGCGCTGGCCAGCGTTTCTCGTCGATATTCTCGGCGTCGAGCAACTGCTTGATGACCCTGATCTGATCGTCGGTGTCGAGAACCGTGAAGGATGGCTTCAAGTCGACGAGCTCGGCATGCCGGCGCAGGATCTTGACGCCGATGGCGTGGAAGGTGCCGAGCCACGGCATGCCCTCGACCACGCCGCCGATCAGCTCGCCGATGCGGATTTT
>DASPOV010000105.1:0-17226 GCA_035625815.1 Methyloceanibacter sp. | reverse complement strand
TGCCCACCGGGAAAGCGCCCACAACCGCTCACACTGCAGTCCGGCGGTGAGAAGGCGCTGACCGCACTTGCGCTCATCTTCGCGGTGTTCCTCACTAACCCCTCGCCCATCTGTGTGCTCGACGAGGTGGACGCCCCGCTCGACGACGCCAATGTCGAGCGGTTCTGCCGGCTGATGGAAGAGATGGCCAAGGAGACCGACACCCGCTTCCTTATTATCACCCATCACCCGCTCACTATGTCGCGCATGAGCCGACTGTTCGGTGTCACCATGGCCGAGCGCGGCGTCAGCCAGCTCGTCTCCGTCGATCTCGAGACCGCCGACCGCCTCCGCGACGCAAGCTAGCCACTAACGAGATGGCACGGGTCCTCCGGAGACCTGATTTGGTTCAGGTTTCGGAGGCTTCCGGGCCCGTTCCCCTCCTTGACAGCGCCAAAGGCCAAACTCTAAGGTGCGGGCCGAGCTTGGGCCAGCCGGCCCTTTAAGCCGTTCCCCAAAGATCGGCAGCGATATGGCGGGAGCCGTTCACGAGCCCGGTCGCGGCCAAAGCGACCGCGAGAGCGAGGCCATTAAGCGGCGCTTGCACGATCTGGAGGACAAGGTCCGTGACGCGCGCGCGCGCCATGAGCCCACATCTTCCCAAGCGCGAGATAGGGGCTCGGCCATAGGGGAGGCGCTCAAGCTTGCGACCGAGATGATCGCCGGGGTCGCAGTGGGGGGCTTTGTCGGCTGGGCTTTCGATCGCTGGCTTGGCACGGCCCCGATCCTGATGGTGGTGTTCCTCATCCTTGGAGCCGCAGCCGGGATCCTGAACGTGATACGGAATGCACAAAAACGGCAGGCGTCAGCGGGCCCGCTGCCCGGCAAGGATCTCCCGCCGGACGATGACGACGACTAGGAGCGACTAAGTTGGTCGAGGCACAAGCGGCAGAAGGAGCAGCCGGCGGTGGAAGCCGACTACCAAACCCGATGCATCAGTTCGAGATCGAGCGGATCATCCCCCTCAAAGTGGTCGGATTCGATGCCTCTTTCACCAACTCTGCCCTGTTCATGGTGATTGCTGCCACTTTGATCACCTTCTTCACCCTCTATGCGATGCGTAGTCGCGCACTAGTTCCGTCGCGCATTCAGTCGATGGCAGAGCTCTCCTACGAGTTCGTGGCCAATATGGTGCGCGACAATGTCGGCACCGACGGCATGAAATATTTCCCTTTCGTCTTCACCCTCTTCATGTTCGTGCTCGCGTTGAACCTGCTCGGCATGGTGCCCTACTCGTTCACCGTTACGAGCCACATAATCGTCACCTTCGCGCTCGCCGCCTTTATCTTCCTCAGTGTAACGCTAATTGGCTTCGTCAAGCACGGCGTCAAATTTCTGAAATTCTTCGTGCCCGAGGGCGTGCCCTTCGTGATGCTGCCGCTGCTCGTAGTCATCGAGGTGATCTCCTATCTCACCCGGCCGCTCAGCCTTTCGGTGCGGCTCTTCGCCAACATGATGGCCGGCCACACCATGCTGAAAGTGTTCGGCGCTTTCGTCGTGGCGCTCGGATTCCTCGGCGGCTGGGCGGCGCTCGGCTTCATGGTGGCCTTCACCGGCCTCGAGATCCTGGTCGCGTTCCTCCAGGCCTACGTGTTCGCGATCCTCACTTGCATCTACCTTAACGATGCGCTGCACATGCATCATTGAGGCGACGAATTCACCTTTAACTTCAATCCGTAAGGGGAGAGATGAAATGGATCCTTCAGCAGCGAAATTGATCGGCGCAGGTCTAGCATCGATTGCGCTGGTCGGCGCGGGCGTCGGGATCGGCACGATCTTCGGCAATTACCTGCAAGGCGCGCTCCGCAATCCGTCCGCCGCGCCAGGGCAGTTCGCCAATCTTCTGCTCGGCTTTGCGCTCGCGGAAGCCACCGGCTTGTTTGGCCTCGTGGTGGCGCTGATCATCCTATTCGTGTTCTAGCCTTTCGCGCGAAGACACGAACCGGCCATGCCGCAGCTCAACCCACTCGACTGGGCGCCTCAGCTCATCTGGCTCGTCATCACCTTCAGCATTCTCTATGTGTTGATGAAACAGGTGGCGCTGCCCAAGATCGGAAGCGTGATCGAGATGCGGCATGCGCACATCGCCGACGACCTTGAAACCGCGGACAAGCTCCGTTGCGAGACACAGAAAGCCCTCGCGGCGTATGAGCAGGCACTCGCCGAGGCCAAGGCGAGGGCCCATGGAATTGCGCAAGACGCCCGCAACAAGCTGAAGGATGAGTTCGCGGCCGAGCGCATCGCGCTCGAGCGGGACCTTGCCGCCAAATCGGCGGAGGCCGAAGCCAGCATCCATCAGGCCAAGGCATCAGCGCTGAAAGAGGTGAATGCGGTGGCGTCCGAGATCGCAGCCGAAATAGTCCGCCGGCTGATCGGAATAGCCCCCTCGCAGTCAGAGGTTACTGCGGCGGTCGCGGCGGTGCGCAAGGAATGAGTATGGAATTCGTCTACGAGCCGGAATTCTGGGTCGCCGTATCCTTCTTCATCTTCCTCGGCGTGCTGTTCTATTTCGGCGTGCACAAGAAGCTCGCGAGCCTGCTTGACGCGCGCGCCGCACTCATCAGTGAGGAGCTGGAAGAGGCGCGAAGGTTGCGCGACGAGGCTGAGAAGGTGCTCGCCGACTATCGCCGGAAAGAGGGCGAAGCGGTGAATGAAGCGGAAGGCATTATCGCGCTTGCCGCCAAGGAGGCGGAGATTCTCGCCGCGGAGACGCGCCAATCGGTGAAAGAGCTTTTCGACCGCCGTATGAAGCTCGCCGAGCAGAAGATCGCCCGAGCCCAGCAAGATGCGGTGCGCGAGGTGAGGAGCGTCGCCGTCGATGCCGCGGTGGCTGCGGCGCAGACCCTGATCGTGGAGAAGCTCACGCCTGACCGAGCCGAGAAGCTCGTCTCCGATAGCATCGACAATCTCAAATCCAAGCTGAATTAGTTAGCTTGTCATCCTTCGACGCTCGCTTTCGCGAGCAACGCAGGTTGACGTTGATCAATCCCCCGTTATCTTGAGGAGTGAGGGCGCAGCCGTAGCCTCGAAGGGTGACGACAATAGCGGCCCTACCCCGCACCGGGCTGGGTGCGCTCGAAGGCGACGAACACCTTGTAGTCCTCTGGCCGCGATCCCATGCTGATCGGGAACGTAATTTCCTTCACCATGGAGAAATAACCGACCGGGTTGTCCGACGGGACGATGGTCGACACGCTGGCCTTGTCATTCGCGAGCACCTTCCGATCGGCATCGGCGACCTTGATGTTGATGGGAAGCGTCACCTGCCCCGGCGAGCCCTTAGGTCCGAGCAGCACGCGCCCGGCGAAGCCGTATTTGACGGTTACGCGGTCGCCGTAGATCTGGCATTCCCGCGCAAGCTTGGTGATCTCGCCGCGATGCACGATAGCTTTGCTGTCGCCCACGCGGCCACCGGCGTAAATGGTCAAGAGCCGGTCATACGGCCAGGCAACCACCTGAGGACAATGCAGACTGTCGGCCGCCAATGGCGCCATATTTGGAGAACCTGCCTTGGCGTTAACGAGCATCTGGTCCTGGGTCACCGGCGCATCTTGGGTAGATTTGAACGGATTGGAAATGCTGGAGATGGCACAAGCCGACAGCAAGAGCGGCGCCAGCAGCGAGCTTCCTGCCCGGCAATATGGAAGCAACCAAAGAGCGCAAGAACGCCTCAACTTGTCCCCGTCCTCAGCTTGACACGCCGGGCCTCCCCGCCTGATATGCTGCGGGGCAAGACCCGCGAAGGCAGAATGAGGTCGTGGCAGCTGGCTTCCCGTAAATTGGGTGCCAAACTATCCCCGCTCCGGAAGCCCGGCAAGGGCCGACGTGGGCACCTTTTCAGCGGTTTAGCACCGTTTCCGAGGCGCCGATGAGTGGCACATGCGAGCAGATCAGGCCGCAAGCAGACCTCATTCCACTCACCATCTATCTTGCGGCGCCGCACGGATTCTGCGCTGGCGTTGATCGCGCCATTCAGATCGTCGAGCTTGCGCTCGCCAAATATGGCGCGCCAGTCTATGTGCGCCATCAGATCGTCCATAACCGCTACGTGGTGGAATCCCTGAAATCCAGGGGCGCCATCTTCATAGAAGAATTGGACGAAATCCCGGACACCGATGCGCCGGTCGTCTTTTCTGCCCACGGGGTGCCCAAATTGGTTCCGGCGGTCGCGGCCGGGCGCAATCTCTTCTACCTCGACGCCACCTGCCCGCTTGTCTCCAAGGTACATATCGAGGCGCAGCGCCATCATGAAGCGGGTCGAGAGGTGCTGCTGATCGGCCATGCTGGGCATCCGGAAGTGCTCGGCACCATGGGCCAGTTGCCGGCAGGCGCCGTGCATCTCATCGAGACCATCGCCGACGCTCGCAACTTCACGCCTAAGGACCCGGAGGCGCTCGCCTACACCACGCAAACCACGCTTTCGGTCGACGACACCGGGGCCCTTGTGGAGGTCTTGAAGGAGAGGTTCCCGCGCATGGTCGCCCCGCGCAAGGACGACATCTGCTATGCCACCACCAACCGCCAGGACGCGGTGAAGCGGATCGCGGGCTCTTGTGACCGCTTGATCGTGGTCGGCTCGCCTAACAGCTCGAACTCGGTGCGCCTCGTGGAAGCGGCGAAGCGGGCTGGCTGTCCCCGCGCCATGCTGGTGCAAAGTGTCGCCGAAATTCATTGGAATGACTTCACCGGGATCCGCAGCCTCGGTATTACCGCGGGCGCCTCGGCGCCGGAAGTGCTGGTCGAGGAGATCATCGACGCCTTCAAGGTCCGCTTTGCCGCCAAGGTGGAGAGCGTGGTCACGGCGGAAGAGAACGTCACCTTCAAGCTGCCTTATCAGCTTCGAGACATGCCGGCGTTCTAGCATGGCAGTCTATACCGAGGTCGCCGATGAAGAGCTTGATGCATTCATCGCCAGCTACGACATAGGCACGCTCACCTCCTGCAAGGGGATCGCCGAGGGCATCGAGAACTCCAACTACCTGGTGCAGACTGAGGCCGGGCGCTACATCTTGACGCTCTATGAGAAGCGCGTGGCGCCGAAGGACCTCCCCTATTTCCTCGCGCTGATGGAGCACCTTGCCGCCCGCGGTATCTCCTGTCCGCTTCCGGTTCATGACCGGGAGGGGCGGACGTTGCGCAAACTTGCCGGCAGGCCAGCGGCGCTCATCACCTTTCTCGATGGCGTCTCAGTGCGGCGCGCTTCGATAGAGCAATGCGCAAGTCTTGGCAAGTCGCTCGGGCAATTTCATGTCGCGGGCGAGAGCTTTCCCCAAACCCGCGCGAACGGCCTGTCGCTTGGCGGCTGGGCGCCGTTGTTCAACGCGATTGGCGATCGTGCCGATACGATCATTCCAGGTCTTGCGGGCGAGATCGGCAAAGAGCTTGCCTATATTGAAAAGGCTTGGCCGAGCGGATTGCCGCAAGGCGTGATCCACGCCGATCTCTTTCCCGACAACGTATTCTTTCTCGGCCAGCAGGTGTCCGGCCTGATCGACTTCTACTTCGCCTGCAACGACATGCTCGCTTACGACATCACCATCTGCCTCAATGCCTGGTGCTTCGAGTCGGATGCGAGTTTCAACATCACCAAGGCGCGGGCGTTCCTGCAGGCATATGAGGGTGTGCGGCCGCTGGCCGCGGCGGAGCTCGCCGCGCTTCCGACGCTTGCGCGTGGCGCCGCGCTCCGCTTCCTGCTTACTCGCAGCTACGACTGGCTCAACACCGACGGCGAGGCCCTGGTCAAGCGGAAGGACCCGAACGAATATTTGCGCAAGCTCAGATTCCACCGGAAGGTGGAGTCCCATCGCGACTACGGGCTCGGGAGCATTGAAGGTTGAGCGACAAGCCCAGGGTGGTGATCCACACCGACGGGGCCTGCTCCGGCAATCCGGGGCCAGGCGGCTGGGGCGTCATTCTTCAGTCCGGACAGCACCGCAAGGAGCTGAAGGGCGGCGAGCAGCTCACCACCAACAATCGCATGGAGCTCATCGCAGCTATCGTTGCGCTCGAAGCCTTGAAGGCACCCTCTGACGTCGATCTTTACACCGACTCAAACTACCTCCGCGGCGGCATCACAAGCTGGATCAAAGGTTGGAAACGGAATGGCTGGCGGACCGCCGACCGCAAGTCCGTGCGCAATATCGAGCTGTGGCAGCGGCTCGAGCGGGCGGCGGAGCGGCACCACATCCGCTGGCACTGGGTCAAAGGCCACCACGGCCATGACGAGAACGAGCGCGCCGATGAGCTCGCACGCGAGGGCATGGCCCCATTGCTGCACCGCAAGGGCCGAGGTGATGCTAGTGCCTAAATCGTGGCGAGCAGCTTCTCGGCGGTGCTTACGTCGGCGACGCCGGGAGAGTCTTCCACCTTGAGTACCTTCACTAGGCCATCGTCGACCAGCATCGCGTAGCGCTTGGAGCGTATGCCAAGCCCGATGCCGCTTCCGTCGAACTCTAGGCCGATCGCCTTGGTAAAATCGCCATTGCCGTCGGAGAGAAACAGCACCTTGCCCCTACCGCCGACAGCCTTCGACCAAGCATCGAGCACGAAGGGATCGTTCACTGCGACGCAGGCCACGGTGTGCACGCCCTTCTTCTTGAAGGCGTCGGCATTATCGACAAATCCGGGAAGGTGTTTGAGGTGGCAGGTCGGCGTGAAGGCGCCCGGAACTGCGAACAGCACCACCTTCTTGCCGGCAAAGACGTCAAACGTGGTCAATTTCTCGATGCCCTCGGTCCCGAGCACGCGGAAAGTGGCTTCGGGCAGGGGGTCTCCGACTCCAATACTCATGGCTACCTCCGCGTCGCTCGGCTTTGGCAGGACCATACCGGCTTAATCGGCGAGGGCCAAGGCAGCTTGCTGCCGGGCTTCAATAGCAAGCCGAAGACGAGACGCTACTCAAGCGTCCAGCTTGCTTCCCGGGCGCCTTCGTCCGAAATAAGCGTCAGCGTCAGGGACTTGCCCTTAAGCGCTGCCACTTCAGCGGAAGACGCGAAGCTCACCACGAAGCGCTGCTGGACGCCTTCGAGCGGGCCGAGGGCCTTCGGCACGGGGATGAAGGCACCGCCCGGAGCCTCGATAAAGAGGTCAGTGCCGGTGGCCCCGTCCGGAAAGTGCGCATAGATGATGAGCTTGGAGTTAGCGCCATCGAGCTTTGCCTCAACGCCGCCAAGCGCGGGCAGCTTGTCCGGCTCGGCGGGCTTTGGCACAAGATCGACGAAACGCGTAAGCAAGAGATCATCCCCGTGCCCCGCGGCCATTTGCGGCGGGAGCTCGATGCTGAGACTCGCCTCGTTCGGGATGCACAGGGTCTTGCACAGACCGTAGCCCAGATTGAGCTTGAGCTCGACCGGCTGGTCGGGACGCAATGGCGTGACTATCACCGGGAACACCACCTCCTCTTCGTAGCCGATGGCCGTGCCGCTCGCATCGGCAAAGCGGCGCGGCGCCGGATAGAGCACTTGCGCCTGCTTCACGTTCTTCGATCCGGACCAGTCGAAGCTCGGCGGCACGCCGGAGTCGCCGGGGGTCCGCCAATAGGTCTTCCAACCTGGATCGAGGCGGATCTGGACGCCGGCAAATTGTTGGCCGTCGCCTGCGCCAGTGCCGCTAACCAGCCTCACCCTCGAGTAGCTTTCCTTCACCCAGGGTGACTCGCCGGGAGAGGCGGCGAAGCAGGTGCCCGCGAGCGCGAGGCATATAGTCGAGGCGAAAGCGCCGCCAAGCAAGCGGACGGAGGGCATCGTCGGTAAGAATTCGATCATCATGTCCTTTAGGTTCAAGTTCGGCGCCAGTCTAGCGGCAACGATTGTGGCGCGCGACCACAACGCTCAACATTAAAGCGTCACTCTTTCGTGACCCAAGCGACCAATGGGTTGCAAGCACGTTATTTGCCCATTGCCTCTTCCCAACCGGCGGACCTCGCCTGTAGTCTTGTCTTATGCCGCGTTCCACTCCACCGAAGCGTCAGCGTGACGGATATCTCGACGGCAGCTTGCTCGTGGCCATGCCGGCGATGGGCGATCCGCGTTTTGCCCGCGCCGTGATCTATATGTGCGCGCACTCGGCCGACGGCGCCATGGGCATCATCATCAATCACCGCGCGCCCAATATCAGTTTCACGGAGCTCTTGGAGCAGCTCAACATCGTTCCGCCGAAGGAGCGCATAAGACTGCCAATGGGGCTCGGCGCCATGGCGGTGCATCTCGGCGGGCCGGTGGAGACCGGCCGCGGTTTTGTCCTGCACAGCGCGGACTATTTCAAGAAGGAGAGCACGCTTCCCATCGATGAAGGCGTGTCTCTCACTGCCACCATCGACATTTTGCGCGACATCGCCAAGGGCACCGGGCCCGACAAGGCGCTACTTGCGCTCGGCTATGCCGGGTGGGCGCCGGGGCAACTCGAAAGCGAGATCCAGGCCAATGGCTGGCTGCATTGCGCGGCGGACCCCGAGCTGATCTTCGATTCCGAGGTCGACCGCAAATATAACCGCGTGCTCGGCAAGATCGGCATCGACCCTTTGCGCCTGGTTAACGACTCAGGTCACGCCTGAGGGTGCGGGCTTCGGCTGGGGTGGTGCGGCAGGCGCCATGGGCTTCGCAACCGGCGCGACATTCCCTCTCGCTGCCGCCCTTGAACGCTCGCGCTGCTGCCGCTTGCGGTGGCTTGCAAGCGCCGACAGGAGGTCGGCCACTTCTTTCGGCGACATTGGCTCGCCGTAATAGAAGCCCTGGCCGTATTCGCAGCCGATCGAGCGCAGATAGGTCGCGTCGGCGGCGGTCTCGACGCCTTCAGCCACAACCTCTTTGCCGAGCTCGTGGGAAAGCGCGATGATCGAGCGCAAGATCATGGGCGTCGAGCCGTTGAGCCCGCTGTCACGCACGAGCGAGCGGTCGATCTTGATGGTGTCGCACGGGAAGCGGTGCAGATAACTTAAGGAGCAATATCCGGTGCCGAAATCATCAAGCGCGAGGCTTGCACCGAAGGTTTTGAGCCAGGACAGAATTTCCACGGCGCGCTCTGGGTTCTCCATGACCAGCGACTCGGCGATCTCAAGCTTCAAAGTTCCCTTGGGCACCGCCTCCTTGGCGAGCATCAGCCTGATCTCCTGCACCAAGTCCTGGCGGAAGAGCTGGCGGCTCGGCACATTCACGCTGACGAAGAGCGGGTTGCGCTCGCGCGGCAGTACCTTGTGCCAGCGGCTCGCCTCCTCCAAAGCCTGTCCCAACACATAGCTGCCAAGCTCACCGATGAGCCCGGTCTCTTCGGCGATGGGCATGAACTCGTCGGCGCCGAGGCGGCCGCGCGTGGGGTGATCCCAGCGGAGTAGTGCCTCGAACCCCGCGAGCTGGTTCGAGGCAAGGCGGGTGATCGGCTGGTATAGTACCGTGATCTGTCGCCTCTCGAGCGCCTTTCTGAGATCGCTTTCGAGCGGCAGCCGGCTTTCGTCCTCGCCCCGCATGGAGGCGCTGAAGATCTCGATACGGTCGGCGCCAGTGCGTTTGGCCCGGAGCATCGCGATCTCGCCTTCGTGCAACAAATCCTGGGCCGTCGCCTGCACCCCGTCATCGACGACGATACCTATCGAGGCGGTGAGCACGATCTCATTGCCGCCGATCTTCATGGGCGTGCGGAGCGCGCGCCGCACGCGCTCGGCAAGCGTAGCGACCTGACGTGGATCGGTCTCGGAGATCATGAGGATGACGAACTGGTCGCCGCCGAGGCGGGCAAGCGTGTCTTGCGGATTGAGGTGGCGCACGAGCCGGCGCCCAAGGGTCAACAGCATGCTGTCGCCGACGGCGAGGCCGAAGCTCTTATTGACGTTCTTGAAGTGGTCGATGTCGATGAACATCACCGTAGGACGGTTGGCCTGCCCCTCGCGCGCTCGCGTAATAGCACCTTGCAGGCGGTCCATTAACAGCTCGCGGTTCGGCAAGCTGGTCAAATTGTCATGCACGGCGTCATACATCAGCCGCTCATGCGACCGCTTGAGGCTCGTGATGTCACGCATCAGTCCTACGCAGCGGAGCAGCCGCGTATTCTCGCTCGGTGCCGCGCGCGCGCGAAGCTCATACCAGAGATAGCTGCCGTCCTGGCGCTTGAGGCGAAATTCGGTTTGTAGATCGCCGCCCTGATTCTCCTTTAGCGACCAGATCATCAAGCGGAAGCGCTCGCGGTCGGCGGCGTGCATGTGCTGGAGGAAGTGGTCGACGGTCGTATCGAGCGTGCCGGGAGGCACGCCGAGCGCCTCCTCGATCTCCTGATCAACGGTGATGTGGTCCTTGCCGGCGTTCCACTGCCAGACGGCCGCGCCGGAACCATCGACGGCAAGCGACTTCATCTGCACCTCGCTTACCGGCCCAAGCTGAAGCGGGCCGCCGGTGGAGCGGAAGGCAAATTGCGTCACGGTAAAACCGAGCAGCACGAGGATGAGGACGAGGCCAGCGGCGAGGCCCGTGACAACAATGTCGCCGGACAGCTTACCGAGCACGATCATGGCGGCCCCGAACAGCCACACGAGCAGCAGCATCCAGCTTGGAATGAGGAGAAGCGCGCGATCCTGGCCGCGAAGCGCGAGATAAACGATCAGGCAAGTACCGATCGCACCAATGCCCACCATGGAGCAGCGAGCGAGCCCAGAGGCAAGCTGCGGATCGATGACCGCGAAAACGACAAGGCCGAATTGGGCCGCGATCCAGCACCAGAACAGCGTTTTGATCCAGCCATGCCAAAGCCCGATGCGTAAAAAGGCATAGAGAAAGAGCACGAGGCTCGCAGCTACCGCAGCCTCGGCGGCGGCGCGATAGACCGCGACGTGGTTCGCCTCGACCGGGAACAGCTTGCTCCAAAATCCGAAGTCCACACAGAAATAGGCGAGCACCGCCCAGGCCACGAGCGCGGTTGCCGGGAAGATGGCCCTGTGGTTTGCGGCGAAGATCGCGGTCAGGAAGATGGCGAGGAGTCCGGTGATGCCGAGGAGCACGCCGTTGAACAGCATGCGGTCCTGCTGCTTGGCTTGATAGACTTCAGGGTTCCACAGCATAAGGCCTGGCACCTGCCGCGAGCTCATCTCTGCGGCGAAAGTGACGGTCTGCCCCGGATCGAGGCTCAAGCGGAACATGTCGGCGCGGTCGCTCTTCATGCGCTCCGGCCTGAAGCCCAGAGACGGCGTGATTGCGGCGATGCGGCCGGCGTCGAGCTCTGGCGACAGCACGCGCGAATTGGCAAGCGTGTAGCGGGGCGCGACGAGCCATCGGGTGATGCGCTCGGTGGTGGGGTTGGAAAGCGCGAAGACGAGCCAGCCGGGATTGGTGTCGGGCGTCGTGGCCTGCACCGCCATGCGCCCGATGTAGCCGTCCTGGCCCGGCGCCGTGTCGATTTGCAGGTGGTCGCCGCGCCCTTCATAGAGCTCGCCGAGCGCAGTGATGTCGAGCCTCTCCTGCTCGGGCTTGACGACGACGGCCTCTAAAGCGTGGGCGATGGACTGCGACCAAGGCATGAGGCTCATGCAAACGACGAGGAGGAGCATGGTGAGACAGGCAAACCAGGCGCCCCAGCCCCTTGCCGCACCACCTTTTATCGCGCAGCCCACTCCCGTCTCCTTGCCGTCTCTCAATGACGCCCCCGATCGCGCTCCTAACGGCGCCCGTCGCTATCAAGCAGCGCGTAAAGCAGGTGGTCCTGCCACGCGCCGTTGATCTTCAGATAGCGACGCGCCATCCCTTCGCGAGTGAAGCCAGTCCTCTCCAAGAGCTTGATGGAGGCGGCATTGGCTGGTAGGCAAGCCGCCTCGAGCCGGTGCAGCTCAAGCGAATCGAATACAAAAGGGACAACGGCGCGGACGGCCGCCGTCATGTAACCCTTGCGGGCGTAGGGCGCACCGATCCAGTAGCCTAGTGTGCAGGCTTGAGTTACCCCGCGGCGCACATTGCAAAGGGTAAGGCCACCGACGAGCGAGCCGCTCGCGGCCGAGAAGATGAAGAGCGCATAGCCCATGTCCTCGCGGAGGTCACGCATATAGTGGCGGACGCGGCGCCGGAAGGAGGCGCGGGTCAGCTCATCTGTGGCCCAAAGCGGTTCCCAGGGCGTGAGAAAGTCGCGGCTCGCGGCGCGAAGCTCCGTCCAATCTGGATAGTCCGACATCTGCGGCGTGCGCAGATGCACGCGCTCTGATAGGATAACCGGTCCCAGATCGGTCGAGGTGGCGGTACGCAGCAACGCCATGGTCTCAATGCTCCTCAGGCCGCCTGGCTCGAGGCCAGGGTGAATTTTGCCGCGAGGCTATCGAATCTTGCAACATGAAGAATTGGCCCCACCGTGGCGAGGCTCACAGGCGAAGCAAGGAGGCGCTCGGCCATGGCTTGCGCCTCAGCCGGTGTCACGCTCTCGACCTTCCCGATCAGCTCTTGGGTTGAGAGCGGACGGCCGTGAATGAGGATTTGCCGCGCGAGTTGCTCGGCCCGCGTACCGCTGCTTTCAAGCCCGGCAAGCAGGCCCATTTTGAGCTGGGCCTTGACGCGGCCAACCTCCTCCTCGCTAAAGCCGCCGTCGGCAGCGCGTAAGAGCTCGTCCCGGACCACGGCCAGAAGCTGATCAGCACGGTCTGGCCCGCAAGCCGCGTAGACCGCGAACATGCCGGCGTCGGAAAGGCCCGAGGCGAAGGCATGAATCGCGTAGCAGAGCCCGCGCCGCTCGCGCACCTCCTGGAAGAGGCGCGAGGACATGCCGCCGCCCAGCGCGCCGGCACAGACTTGCGTCGTAAAATAGTCGGCATGGCGATAGGGCGGCGCTTCGAAGGCGAGCACCATATGGGTCTGCTCGAAGGACTTCTCAGAGCGCGCCACGCCGCCACGATAAAGGGCTGGCGCAGGCTCAGGTGCCGTGCCGGAGCCAAGGGGCCCGAGCAGGCGCTCAGCTTCGGCGAGGAGAGCGCCGTGATGGACGGCACCGGCGGCGGCAAGCACCATGTTCGGCGCGTGATAATGGGTGGTGAGATAGCCTTTGAGATGGGTCGACTTGAAGCCTTTTACGCTCTTGGCGGTGCCGAGGATCGGTCTCCCGGCTGGCTGATCAGGAAATGCCGTCGACTGAACGAGATCGAACACCATGTCTTCGGGGGAATCCAGTGCAGAGGCGATCTCCTGGAGGATCACGTCGCGCTCGCGGGCGAGCTCGATGCGATCGAAGCGTGGGGCAAGGATGATGTCGCTCAAAATATCGAGGGCGAGCCCCATGTCTTGGTGTAGCACCCGCGCATAGTAAGCCGTCGAATCAACGCCAGTCGCGGCGTTCAACTCGCCGCCCACGGCCTCAACCTCCTCGGCAATCTCTTGCGCGCTGCGCCGGGCGGTGCCCTTGAAAGCCATATGTTCGAGGAAATGGGCGATGCCGTGCTCGGGCAAGCTTTCACTGCGGCTCCCAGCCCCGACCCAGATCCCGAGCGAGATGGTCTCCACGTCGGCCCTGGCATGGCTCACCACCGTGAGGCCATTGGCAAGCCTGGACAGCTCGACACTCACGCGCCGACCTCGGTGCGAGCCTTTTTCGTGCTCCTGGCTCCCGCATGTGCCTTGGCATGGGCGTGGGTCGAGATGAAGCCGGCGACCGCGCCATAGTCGTTGGGCAGCACGGTTAGGCGCTCCTCTTGGTCGAGCTTTGCCTTGAGCCGTTCGGGCTGCTCCGGCAGGCGGCCGAGGGCGCACTCGATGACTTCCGGGAACTTCGCGGCATGGGCGGTCGACAATACGATCATAGGGGTGCCCACGCTTTCCTTAGCCGCCGCGGCGAGGCCGACGGCGGTGTGCGGATCGATCATCACCCCGGCTTCATCGAACAGGCTTCTGATGGTCATCTCGGTCTCGTGCTCATCAGTCGAATGAGCGGCGAAGAGAGCGCGCATCTCGGCAAGCTCCCCCGCTTCCAAATGAAAGGCTCCTGTGCGCCGAAGCGCGTCCATGCGCCCCCTGACGCGGGCGCCGTCACGGCCGGCGAGCTCGAACAGAAGCCGCTCGAAATTGCTCGCAAACTGAATGTCCATGCTCGGGCTGGAGGTGACGATCACGCCTCTTGGCTCGTAGATCCCCGTCGACAAGGCGCGGGGGAGACTGTCGTTGAGGTTCGTGGCAATAACGAGGCGAGCGACCGGTAAGCCCATGGCATGGGCAGCGTAACCTGCGAAAATATCACCGAAATTTCCGGTGGGTACGGCGAAGGAGACGGCGCGGTAGGGGCTCCCGAGTGCTACTGCTGAAGTGAAATAATAGACGATCTGAGCAAGTATGCGGGCGAAGTTGATCGAATTGACCCCAGTGAGAGAAAGGGCGTCGCGCAAGCCCGCATCGTTGAACAGCGCCTTCACAAGGCCCTGGCAGTTGTCGAACGTGCCTTCCACGGCAATGTTGTGCACGTTTGGCTCGCGCGCGCTCGTCATTTGCCGGCGCTGCACCTCGGTCACCCGCCCCTTCGGGTGCAGGATGAAAATGTCGATCATGTCGAGGCCGCGGAAGGCCTCGATCGCCGCTGCGCCGGTATCGCCGGAGGTAGCGCCGACCACGGTGGCGCGGGCGCCGCGCCTAGAAAGAGCGCGGTCCATGAGCCTTGCCACCACCTGCATGGCGAGATCCTTGAAGGCAAGCGTCGGGCCGTGAAACAGCTCAAGCAGCCAACTCGCCGGCCCGATCTGGCGGAGCGGCGCGATAGCCGGGTGGTGGAAGCCGGCATAGGCCTCATCAAGCACGGCTTCCAGATCAGCGAGGCTCGGGTCGCCCTCAAGATAAGGACGCATGATGCGGTAGGCCGCTTCTGCGTAGTCGAGGCCAGCGAGCATCGCGATCTCGGTAGGTGAAAGCTGCGGCCAGACCTCAGGCATAGTGAGCCCGCCGTCGCGGGCAAGACCTGCGAGCAACGCCCCTTCAAAGGGAAGCGCTGGGGCTTCGCCCCGTGTGCTCACATACCTCACGAACTGTCCTCTAAGGCCTAGGAGGGACCACGAACATTGGCCCACAATTAGAGACGGCCGCTACGCCGCCTTCCATCGTGTCCGCACATAGATGACATAGATGACCACAAGACAAAGGGCGAGAGCAAACCAAGTGATCGCGTATTGCAGGTGGTTGTTGGGGAGATCAAGCCTGGTCTGACCGCCTAGCGGCCAACCGCCTGGAATATCGCTCCACTCTGCCTCCAGAAAGAATGGCGCCACGTCTTTGGTGCCGGCCACGCCGCCGAACATGGATTTGGCCATGGCAAAAAGGTCGCCCCAGAACCACCGATTCTGCTCGATTTCATTGTCCGGGATGAACAGCCCCTGGCTTTCTGGAGGCCGCGCGGGCCCGGTGACGGTGACCGCATCGGTAAGCTCTCCTTGCGGCCGTGAAGCCGGATCTCTGAATGCCTCGGACACGAAGCCCCGGTCGATCAGCACCACTTCCCCTTCCGACGTGGTGAGCGGTGTAATGACGTGCCAGCCGGGCGTTCCGTCGGATACGGCAAATAGATAGCGCTCCTTGCCGTTGTCGAAGCGGCCATCGACGCGCACGCGCACATAGCTCATATCTTCGCCGGCCCGCGCACGCGTCACAGCCTCTTGGAGCGAGATCGGTTCCGCCTTGGTGCGCATTTCGATCTCGGCGATGAGGCTCTCTTTCCATTGAAGCCGCTGCAACTGCCAGACGCCGAGTCCGATCAGCACGGCGAGGGCCGCGACGGAAAGCACCGTGAGGAGAAGGAGACTGCGCGCCTGCATGGCTTGCTCACTCCGAGGCGAGCTGACCTTCTTGTGCCTTGTGCTTGTATTGGAGCGCGATGAGCACACCCTTGAACGACCGTAAGAGCAGCAAGGGCAGCAGGATAGCAAGCGGCCCCCATAGCAGCGCGTGCAGCCAATAAGGCGGCGCGTAGGCCATCTCCACGAACAGCGCGGCACCGACCACGATAAACCCCGTCACGAGGATGACGAACACGGCGGGGCCATCGCCGGAATCGGCGAAGCTGTAATCGAGGACGCAAACGCTGCAGCGGGGCACAAGCGTAAGATAGCCCGTAAACATCTTGCCACGGCCACAGGCCGGGCAGCGGCCGGCGAGCCCAGAGATGATGGTCGAGGCGAGCGAGGGCGTATCATGCGTGGTCATGGCAGGTGTCTGTCTCTACCCCAAAAGAAAAGGGGGCGGACAATCGCCGCCCCCCGCAACGATAGCATGCAAACGTCAGCCCGCCGGGTAGTTGCTACCAGCGCCCCACACATAGATGCAGGTAAACAAGAACAGCCACACGACGTCAACGAAATGCCAGTACCAGGCCGCTGCCTCGAAGCCAAAATGCAGCTTCGGCGTGAAGGCTCCCCGCGTCGCCCTGATCAGGCACACGGTCAGGAAGATCGTGCCGATAATGACGTGGAATCCATGGAAGCCGGTCGCCATGAAGAAGGTTGAGCCATAAATGTGATGGGCGAAGGCGAAGCCGGCATGCATGTACTCAAAGGCCTGCAACGAGGTGAACAAGATGCCGAGGATCACGGTGCAGAGAAGGCCGAGCACCAGGCCTCTACGGTCGTTCTCAAGCAGCGAATGATGCGCCCAGGTCACCGTGGTGCCAGAGGTGAGCAGGATCAGGGTGTTGACGAAGGGCACGCCCCAGGGATTGAAGGTGTGCGCGAACCAGCCAAGCCCCGCCACATCGGTGTCGGCGCTCGGAACCGGGGGCCACTGCCCGCCAAGCACCGCAGTCTTGGCATAGGTAATGGCGCTGTCGGGATACAGCGCCGCGTCGAAATAGGCCCAGAACCAGGCGACGAAGAACATCACCTCGGAGGCGATGAACAGGATCATGCCGTAGCGCAGATGCAGCTGCACCACAGGCGTCTCGTAGCCCTCTTGTGCTTCCTTGATGACGTCGCGCCACCAGCCGAACATCGTGAAGATGACGATCAAAATGCCTGGGAGCACGTACCAGAGATGGGGCGTTCCGGCCTTCTTCGAGATGAAGAACATGATCGCGCCGATTGCGAGCGTGAAAGCGCCGATTGCACCGACGATGGGCCAGGGGCTTGGATTGACGAGATGATAGTCATGGTATTTGGCGTGCGCTTCGGCCATCGCTTTCTCCCGTTCTTTTCCCCTCGTTCCAGGCGGCAAGCCCGCTACATTGCCTTCTTATGATCTCGATCCATTGCCTTGAGACGCGGCAGCA
>DASPOV010000104.1:0-8693 GCA_035625815.1 Methyloceanibacter sp. | reverse complement strand
CGATCCGGTGCCAGCGCTCGAGGTCGGGCTCCGGCGCGTTCTTGATGCCGAAGGCGGCCAAAACTTCGCGGTCGAGGCCTTCCGCGTGATAGCGGCCTGGCACCTCGTAGATGGAAGCCACATCTAGCGCCTGGATCACCGCCTCGGGCCGGACATTGCAAAAGAGCGCAATCTTGCGCCGTTCATCTCGGGGCAATGACCGCTCGCAGCGGCAGAGCAGCACGTCGGGCTGGATGCCGATCGAGCGCAGTTCCTTCACGGAGTGTTGTGTCGGCTTCGTCTTGAGCTCGCCGGCGCTCGGGATGAAGGGCACGAGCGTCAGGTGAATGAACACCGAGTGGCCGCGCGCCAGCTCGTTGCCGAGTTGGCGGATAGCCTCGAAGAAGGGAAGGCCTTCGATGTCGCCGACGGTGCCGCCGATCTCGCACAGGACAAAATCGGTGTCTTCATTGCCGGTCGTGATGAAGGCCTTGATCGCGTCGGTGACGTGAGGAATTACCTGGACAGTCGAGCCGAGATAGTCACCACGACGTTCCTTGGCGATGATCTGCTGATAGATGCGCCCTGTGGTGATGTTGTCGGCCTGGTTCGCGGGCCTCCCGGTGAAGCGCTCGTAATGGCCGAGGTCGAGGTCGGTCTCGGCGCCGTCGTCGGTGACGAACACCTCGCCGTGCTGATAGGGGCTCATGGTCCCTGGGTCGACATTGAGGTAGGGATCGAGCTTGCGCAGGCGCACGCTATAGCCGCGCGCCTGGAGCAGCGCTCCGAGAGCAGCCGATGCCAGCCCCTTGCCGAGAGAGGAGACCACGCCGCCGGTAATGAAGACGTACCGCGCCATGGGCCTTGACCATATACCGAAAGCCGCCTGAGTCGTAGCCCTAAGCTCAATTCCGTCCACCGCTCCCGGAAATGCGCGACAAATCCGGATCAACGCTATTCGTCGTAAATCGCGACAATCAACGAGCGCTTGCGGCGAATCGCTCTCGGGCTATTTCGCCTGCGGGACCTGTGGAGCGGCCGGAGTCTGCGGGGCTCCTGCGCCTGCTGGTGCCGGCGGCGCCGACGGGAGCACGAGGCCGGGCAGCGACCCTTCTCCGCCCTGAACCGGCGTGCCGGCCTGGTTGAAGATCGATGTGGGGGCGGCGTGGTGGCTTGCCACAAACGTCAGCGACAGACTCGTTGCGAAGAACGTGGCGGCGAGGATCGCCGTGGTCTTGGTGAGCGCGTTACCGGCACTCCGTCCAGTCATGAAACCGCCGCCACCGCCACCAATCCCAAGTGCGCCGCCTTCGGAACGCTGCAGCAGCACCACAGCGATCAGTGCCGCGGCGACCATAACATGAATGACGAGAAGCACTGTGGTCATCGTGTAGCCTTCGATTTGCCAGGCGGTGTTTTATCCGAGTCCGCTACGGCTTGGCTAGGCTTCCCGTTATCGCCCGCGGCCGCGGGGGCTGTGGGTTTCCGATCCGGTAGCGGCACGGTTGCAGCATTCGAATCTTGCGGCGCTGCATTGATGGATTTTTCGGCAGGTTCGGCAACGCCGCCGCCCCGGCAGCGGAACTGAATCTGCTCATCCACGCTGAGAAAGCGTCTGACGTTCTCGATCGCCTCGTCATTCAGATGGCCCTTGACCCAATCGGGCCCATGGTCCAGCGCCGCCTGCATGTCGCGATTGAAGAGCTTCTTGCGCTCGACTTGGAGATTGGCGCAGCTCTCCCTATCGAGCGGCTCGGCGACGGCAACCGGGCACGCGAAAGCCGTCACCACCGAAATCAGAACTGCCAAAGCTTGCAGGCGCAGAAGCACCAGCACCCTCAATCGTTAATCCCCGAATAAGCCGACAGAATACCATAGAAATCGGTAGCCTTAAGACTGGCTCCGCCAACGAGCGCGCCATCGACATTCGGCACGGCCAGGAGCTCGCCAGCATTGCTTGGCCTCAACGACCCGCCATAAAGGATGCGGAATCTCTCGCCCCCACTCATGCTGCCCAAGTGCCTGCAGATGAAGTCATGGGCCGCGGCCACGTCATGTGGCGTTGGCATGAGCCCGGTTCCGATCGCCCAGACCGGCTCATAGGCAATGATGGTGTTCTTGTGCGCCGCCGACGCCGGGAGCGATCCGTCGAGCCGACGCCTCACGATGTCGAGTGTTTCGCCGTCACGCCGCTGTCCTGCCGTCTCACCAATGCAGATGATGGCTTGGAGGCCGGCGCGATGCGCCGCCGCAGCCTTGGCGGCGACGATGGCATCCGTCTCGCCGTGGTCGATGCGCCGTTCCGAATGGCCGACGATCACGGCTGTGGCGCCAGCATCCGCCAGCATCTCCGCTGAAATGTCGCCGGTATGGGAACCTTGCGGCTGAGGGTGGCAATCCTGGGCGCCGAGCGCGACGATGCTTCCGGACAGCGCTTCGTGGGCTCGAGCCAGAAGCGTCGCCGGTGGACAAATCATGATGTCGGTCTCATGACGCGGGCCCCGCGCAAGGAGATCGAGCAGCGATCTGATCTCGGCCAGGCTCCCGCTCAGTCCATGCATCTTCCAGTTGCCGGCGATGAGCGGCCTGATCGCGTTCAAGTGTTGCCCCCAATCCTCGCCGTTTAACCTTTACCAACAAGGTCGTTGGTGCTTGCGGCAAGCCCTTGCGTAGCCTACAGAACGGTGCCTTGCCGCCTTACGTCCCGCTACTTATGATGCCCGCGCAGCGCGAGCAATCGCGAAGATTGGTCGCTCGCCGCGGTGATTGCAAACAGCCAACAAGAAGGTTCCTCAAGTGATACTCGAGACTTTGCGAAAAGGAGCAGGCCGCGCGCTCGGAATGATCCTGATGGGCTTGCTCGTCGTAAGCTTTGCCATTTGGGGAATTGCCGACATTTTCCGAGGCTACGGCAGCCAGACACTAATTGAGGTGGGCGATACTGAGATCACGCCGCAGGAATATTCGCGCGCGCAGCGCGACGTCCTGCGGGTCATGAGCTCCGACGCCGGCCGCAGCCTCTCCTTGCAGGAGGCTCGGGAGGCGGGTCTAGAGAACCGAGTCCTCGAGCGGCTCATCGGGGGTGCGGCCGTCGATACCCATGCCAAGAGCCTGCGCCTCGGTATTAGCGACGAGGCACTGCTCGAGGGCATCATGAAGGACCCGGCCTTCCAGGACTCCACCGGCAACTTCAGTCCGCTCGCCTTGCAGCAGGCCTTACGCAATCTGGATATGAGCGAGCAGGTTTATCTCGCATCGGAGCGCGAACGGAATCTGCGGCGTCAATTGCTGAGCACGGTCGGCAAATCACCAGTTGCGTCTCAGGTCTTCCTAAGCGCCCTCAACAACTACAACAATGAGACGCGCACTTTGCGCTACGTGATTGTCCCCGGCACGGCCACAGGGCCGGTGCCAGAGCCCACCGATGACGATCTCAAACGCTTCTACACCAATCACCAAGCCAAATTCACGCAGCCCGAATATCGTAAGATCGGCGTGCTCGCAGTGACGCCGGACACTGTGAAGGACGAGGTGAAGATTACCGACGACGATCTGAAAGCGGCCTTCGAAAAGGATAAGGACAAGCTCGGCACGCCGGAACGGCGGCACGTGCAGCAGATCTCGTTCCCCGATAAAGCCGCCGCCGACGCGGCCTATCAAAAGATTCAGTCCGGCACGGACTTCGTGGCGCTCGCTAAGGAGCTGGGGTCGAGCGGAAGCGACATAGACCTCGGAATCTTGAGGCGAACCGATATGGCCGACGCGACGATTGGCGATGTTGCGTTCAAGCTCGAAAAAGACAAGGTGAGCGAACCCGTGACCGGGCAGCTCGGCAAGACCGTGTTGCTGCGCGTCACCGAGATCCAACCCGGCAAGGTCGTGGCCTTTGAGGAGACGAAGCCGGAGCTGGAAAAGAAGCTCCTCAAGGACCGCGCCCAAGGCGCTATCTTCGGCCTCCACGACCGCATAGAGGACGAACGTGCCGCGGGCACGCAGCTTTCGGAGGTGGCCAATAAGTTCAAGCTCACTTATCAGGTCTTCGACCAGGTCAATCGTCAGGGCAAGATGCCTGACGCCACGACCGTGGATCTGCCGCAGAAGTCCGAACTGTTGAACGCGGCCTTCGCCACTGAGGTTGGCGCAGAGAACGATCCGCTCGACGCAAAAGACGAAGGCCTGATCTGGTTTGAGGTGTTAGCGATCACGCCGCAACAGCTCAAGCCGTTCGACCAGGTGAAGGACGAAGTGAAAAAAGACTGGAGCCTCGATCAGCAGCGGACGCGTCTTGCCAAATACACCGATGACTTGGTCAAGCAGCTGAATGCGGGCAAGTCGCTTGAGGACCTCGCCAAGGACTTGAACACGCAAGCGATGGTGACCGAGCCCTTAAAGCGCGACGGACTGACCGTCAATGTGCTCCCCACCGCCGTGACGCAAGCGTTCTCTTTGCCCCAAAGCGGGTATGGTTCCGCACCCTCCGGCGTGGATGAGGGACGCATCGTCTTCCAAGTCGACAAGGTCACGCCCCCATCTCCGCTTGAGGGGCCTAATCTCGAAGCCTTGAAGCGTCAACTCAAGAACTTCATCGGCGAGGACATCGTTGGGGAATATTTTTCCGCGCTCGAAGCTCGTTATGGCGTCACGATCAATCGGCAAGCCTTGGCCAAACTTGCGGGCAGCAGCGAAGAACAATGAGCTCGGCTTCGGCCACCTCCGTCACACCGTTACCGCAGCAGGATGGCGGTCCGATCGAACCGGACTTCTACACCTTCGCCCGGCACTATGACGCGGGCACGCCGCAGGTCGCTTGGACGCGGCTTGTCGCCGATCTCGAGACCCCGGTCTCGGCCATGCTCAAGCTTGCCCTTGAGCGGCCAAACACCTTCCTCTTGGAATCGGTCGAGGGAGGTGCTG
The DNA here is from genome assembly GCA_035625815.1 of Methyloceanibacter sp. Classification (GTDB taxonomy): domain Bacteria; phylum Pseudomonadota; class Alphaproteobacteria; order Rhizobiales; family Methyloligellaceae; genus Methyloceanibacter. Next base: position 3,800 of record DASPOV010000104.1, on the reverse strand, counting down.
CGCGCGGCCGCTACTCCATCATCGGCTGCGAACCGGATCTGATCTGGCGTGCGAACGGCGGAAGGGCCGAAGTAAACCGGACGCCACTTACCGACGCGTCGGCCTTCGCGCTCTCGCCGCTGCCGACGCTCCAGTCGCTACGCGCGCTCCTGGCGGAGTCGGCAATCGAGCTCCCCTCGGAGCTACCGCCGATGGCTGCCGGCATCTTTGGCTATATGGGTTACGACACCATCAGGCTGATCGAGGATTTGCCCACGACTAAGCCCGACTCTCTCGGTCTTCCCGACAGCATTCTCGTGCGGCCGACGCTAATAGTGATCTCCGACACGATGAAGGACGAGATGACCGTGGTGACGCCGGTACGGCCCGCTCCAGGCGTCAGCGCCAAGGCAGCCTATACGCGGGCGGCAGATCGCCTGAACGTCGTGCTCGAGCGTCTCGAGCGGCCCTTGCCCCATGTGCGCGATCTCGAGGTCGAGGCAGCGCATCCCGAGCCGAAGCCGAGCATGTCGCCAGAGGCGTACATGGAGAAGGTCGCGCGCGCCAAGGACTACATCGCCGCCGGCGACATCTTCCAGGTGGTGCTGAGCCAACGGTTTGAGGCGCCCTTCACGCTGCCCTCCTTCTCACTCTATCGCGCGCTCAGGCGCGTCAACCCCTCGCCTTTCCTCTACTACCTCAATTTCGATGGTTTCGCCGTGACCGGTTCGAGCCCGGAAATCCTGGTCCGGGTCCGCGGCGGCATCATCACCATCCGCCCCATCGCCGGCACGCGGCCCCGTGGGGCCACGCCGGAAGACGACAAGGCGTTGGCGGAAGAGCTCCTCGCCGATGCCAAGGAACGCGCCGAGCATCTGATGCTGCTCGATCTTGGGCGCAACGATGTGGGACGCGTGGCCGAGGTCGGCAGCGTGCGCGTCACCGACTCCTTCTTCCTCGAATATTACAGCCAGGTGATGCACATCGTGTCCAATGTGGAAGGTCGGCTCGATTCGCGCTTCGATGCGATCGACGCTCTGATGGCGGGGTTTCCCGCTGGCACCGTGTCCGGCGCGCCGAAGGTCCGCGCCATGGAGATCATCGATGAGCTCGAGGATGGGAAGCGTGGGCTCTATGCCGGCTGCGTCGGGTACTTCTCCGCGAATGGCGAGATGGACTCCTGCATCGTGCTGCGCACTTCGGTGGTGAAGGGCGGCACCATGTATGTGCAGGCCGGTGCCGGCGTGGTCGCGGATTCGGTGCCTCAGCGCGAGCAGGCCGAATGCGTGAGCAAAGCCTCGGCCTTGTTTCGGGCGGCCGAAGAAGCCGTGCGCTTCGCCGCGCGTGCCAAGCGGGCTCAGTAAGGTCCCCACATGCTGACCTTGAGTCTCTTGCGTCACGCCAAATCGAGTTGGAAGCATCCGGCCCTTCCGGATCATGACCGCCCCCTCAATACGCGAGGGATGACCGAGGCGCCGGTCATGGGGAAGGTGATGTCCAAGCACGGTCTCGATCCGGACCTCGTGCTTTGCTCTACCGCGCGGCGGGCGCGGGATACGCTTCAGCTTGTGCTGCGGGAACTCAAGACTGAACCTAAGATCGTCTATGAGGATGACCTCTATCACGGAACCCCGGCGGAGATGCTCGATCTCTTGCACGAGGTCAGTGTCGGGACGGTCTTGCTGGTCGGGCACAATCCGGAGTTACAGTCCTTCGCTCTCGACCTGGTGGGCTCCGGTTCCAAACAGTTGAAGGATCGCCTCGAGGCCAAGTTGCCGACGGCGGGGCTCGTCGTGCTGCGCTTCGCCGTGGGCGCCTGGAACGACGTCGCCATCAATAGCGGCAAGCTCGAGCTGTTCCTCACGCCAAGCGACGTCAAGTGGAGCTGAGGCCGGGGGCGCACTGACCTACCTTGACGGCGCGTGGGGCGCAGGCGTAACAGGTGCCCATGCTGACGTTGATTGACAACTACGACAGCTTTACCTACAACCTCGTTCATTTCCTTGGGGAATTGGGTGCGCCGGCGCGCGTCTACCGCAACGACAAGATCACCGTCAGTGAGGTGCTGGCGGAGGCGCCGGAAGCCATCGTACTGTCGCCCGGCCCCTGTAATCCGGATCGTGCCGGCATCTGCCTTGAGCTCATCCGCCGCGCTGGGCCGGAGGTGCCGATCCTCGGCGTCTGTCTTGGCCATCAGGCCATCGGCCAAGTCTATGGCGGCCGTGTGGTGCGGGCGCCGGTTCTGATGCATGGCAAGGTCTCCAAGGTGCATCACAGCGGGCGCGGCGTCTTTGCCGGCATCCCGCAGGACTTCTCGGCCACGCGTTACCATTCCCTCATCGTTGAACGTGCAAACCTTCCCGATGCGCTCGAGATCACTGCGGAGACGGCGGACGGCGTGATCATGGGCGTGCAGCACAAGCGCTATCCGGTGCATGGTGTGCAATTCCATCCCGAGAGCATTGCCTCGGAACACGGGCACCACCTCCTCGGCAACTTCCTCGATCTTGCCCGGATCGAGCGTCGCGCAAGAGCATCGGGCCCCAGAGAAACGATCGGTGCCCTCTGATCCCGCGCTGGCAGGGACGTCGATCCTCGCTGATTTGCGTGGGGCGATTGCCAAGGTCGCGTCCGGGGAGAGCCTGAGCCAGCACGAGGCAGCGGAAGCCTTTGAGCTAGTCATGTCGGGTGCGGCGACCCCGGCGCAGATCGGCGCGCTGCTAATGGGACTGCGGCTCCGCGGCGAGAGCGTGGACGAGATCGCCGGAGCCGCGCGCGCCATGCGGGGCAAAGTGCTGACCGTGCGTGCGCCGGGGGGCGCCATCGACACATGCGGCACGGGTGGCGACGGCAAGGGCACCTTCAACATCTCGACCTGCGCGGCCTTCGTGGTGGCCGGTGCCGGCGTCCCCGTGGCCAAGCACGGCAACCGGGCGATCTCGTCGCGCTCGGGATCTGCCGACGTGCTCAAAGAGCTTGGCGTGAATATTGAGGCTTCGCCCGAGACGATCTCCCGCTGCATTGCCAAATGCGGCCTCGGCTTCATGTTCGCGCCGGCCCATCACGCCGCCATGCGCCATGTGGCGGCGATTCGGACCGAGCTTGGCACGCGCACCATCTTCAATCTGCTCGGACCGCTCGCCAATCCTGCCGGGACCAAATTTCAGATCGTCGGCGTATTCGGCAAGGAATGGGTCGAGCCGATCGCGCAGGTGCTGGCGGTGCTTGGCACCGAGCGGGCCTGGGTGGTGCATGGCAGCGATGGGCTGGACGAACTCACCACTACGGGTGTCAGCGATGTTGCGGTTGTTGACGACGGCAAAGTCTCAACCTTCAGGATTTCTCCTCGCAATGCCGGGCTTCCCGAGGCGCGCCCTGAAGATCTCACTGGCGGCAATACGGTGGAGAATGCCGCTCGAATCCGCGCCGTGCTTGGAGGACTCCAGGGCCCGTTTCGGGATGTCGTCTTGTTGAATGCGGCCGCGGCGCTGCTCGTCGCGGGCAAGGCGAAGACGCTGCGAGAGGGCGTTGCGCTTGCGGCGGAGTCGATCGAGAGTGGCAAGGCTTTAGCCGTTCTCGATACGCTGGTGCGTGTAAGCCATGGTAAGGTCTGAGCCTATGGCTGATGTGCTCGATACCATCCTCGCCTATAAGCTGCGCGAGGTCGAAGCCGCTAAATCTGCTTGCCCGGCAGAAGTCATGCGCACCCGCGCCGAGGCCGCTTCGCCGGTGCGACCCTTCGCTTCGGCCATCGCGGGGCGGCTCGCGCGCTCCGAATTTGCGCTCATCGCCGAGATCAAGAAGGCGAGCCCTTCGAAGGG
>DASPOV010000103.1:0-14843 GCA_035625815.1 Methyloceanibacter sp. | reverse complement strand
ACGTGTCTCAAATGCGATACCTGTGGTTCGACCAGCGGCTGCAGCTAACGGAGACGGGCTCTTGGCTATGCATCGGCGCACCGTCACTGAAATCGAAGAGCGTGCAAGCCTGTTTGGTCAGCGCTTGCGGCGCTCCGCGAGTGGCGATCGCTTCGCTCATCACCGAGACGAAGACAACGCGTGCCGTGCATCCTCATCAGTCGATTTCGCGCGCGAAGTTGAGCTTCGTGGCGACCGGAGCGCTCGCATGCTGCGAGCAGAAATAGTTGTACATAGCCGCGCGATGTCGTATGCGAAATAGTACGATAGGAAAAATTCGGACCGCGAATCACTCACCGAACGCGACTCGACGATCTTATCGATGAGCCCTGCGTTAAGACCTGTAAAGGAAAGTGCGTGAATAATGCAGAGTTTTTCCTTCGTGTGCGATAGCACGTATCTCGAATGCGATGCGTGCGGAGCAACGAGTGGATGTAGCTAGAGTGATCTACCAGCCAGCCCGATAGGAGGGATGCACTATGGCAGTAGCAAAGAAGAAACCAGCAGCGAAAAGGAAGCCCGCACGCAAGACTGCGGCGGCGAAGAAGTCGACGGCGAAGAAGACGGGCACCGCCCGTCGCAAGACCGCTCGCAAGAAATAGCTGGTGAAGGCGCGGGAGCTATAGCTCCCGCGCCTGCCCATTCGTCGATGGCCTCAAATTGGGTGCCCAAAACTTAGGACTTAAGCTTCGGCATCGCCGGAGGCCTTGAACTTTTCCTTGGCGATCAGCTCCCACAGTTCGTCCAGCACAAGGTCGAGCGCAGCAGCATCCACGCTGCGTAGCACCACATAGGTGCCGAGCCGCCCCTTCTCGAAAAATGGATAAGAACCGATCTGCACGTCCGCGTGCGCGGCCTGGATCGCCGTGAGTCCCGTTGCCACGTCACCTTCCGCTACCTCGATGCGCACCGAGCGGGAGAGCATCGGCCGGCCCTTCTTCAGGAGTGGGGCCACGGCATCGAGCATCACCTGCATGATGCGGGGGATACCGGCCATCACGATAACGTTGCCGAGCATGAAGCCAGGCGCCCGCGAGACAGGGTTGTCGACGAGCTCGGCACCGTTAGGAATGCGGGCCATGCGGAGACGGGCCGGGGTTAGTTCGAGCTCGCTATAGCCTTTGCGCATGGCCTCGACCGCGCGGGGGTCGATCGCAACCTCGACGCCAAAGGCCTTGGCGACGGCGTCCGTGGTCACGTCGTCATGTGTGGGGCCGATGCCTCCGGTGGTGAACACGTAGCTGTAGCGGACGCGGAGCTCGTTCACGGCGGCGGCGATCTCGGCCTCCACGTCCCGGACCACCCTCACCTCCTGCAAGGCGATGCCGATGTCATTAAGATAGCAGGCGATATGGGTGATGTTCTCGTCCCTCGTCCGACCGGAAAGAATCTCCGCGCCGATGATGACGAGCGCGGCAGTGATGGTGTCCTGGCTTGGGACGGTTTCGGTCACGACAATAGCGGGGAACAATTGGTGCGGGTGGAGTGTACCGCCTTGCCATCCTTCTGCCACCTCCCTTAAGGTCGCCCGGATGCAGTTGCGCCCGCCCTCCTGCCACGACCAAGATGTGCGACGCGCGGCACCTGCCGCCGTTGCACATCGGCGCATTTCACCTTAAGTGAAGTGATCACTCAATCCGGTAGCATGCCTATGTCGAACCTCGAATTCGCTCGCGCCCAGGCGCGTGACACCAAGATCAAGTTGCATGGGCCTGAGGCCTTTGCCGGCATGCAGAAGGCTGGCCAGCTCGTAGCCGAGGCGCTCGACCTGCTCGTCGGCGAGGTCAAGGCAGGTGTGACCACCGAGGTACTCGATGCGTTTGTGTTTGATTTTGCCATGGCCCATGGTGCCCTACCTGCGCCCTTGAACTACCGCGGCTTTCCGAAATCGATCTGCACGTCATTGAACCATGTGGTCTGCCACGGCATTCCGGGCCAGCGCGTGCTGAAGGAGGGCGACGTCCTCAATATCGACGTGACCTTCATCGTCGACGGCTGGCATGGCGATTCGAGCCGCATGTATGGTGTGGGAAAGATCTCTCGGGGCGCTGAGCGGCTGCTTGAGGTCACCTACAATGCACTGATGCGGGGGGTCGCCGCGGTGCGTCCTGGCGCCACTACCGGCGATATCGGTGCAGCCATCCAGGCCTATGCCGAGGCTGAGCGTTGCAGCGTGGTACGTGATTTCTGCGGTCATGGCTTGGGGCGCGTGTTCCACGACCGGCCGAACATTCTGCATTACGGGGAGCCCGGCGAAGGGTTACAGCTCAAGCCCGGCATGCTTTTCACCATCGAGCCGATGATCAATCTCGGCAAGCCTCCGGTGAAGATCTTGTCCGACGGCTGGACTGCAGTGACCCGCGATCGGTCCCTCTCGGCGCAATTCGAGCACACCGTCGGCGTCACGGAGACGGGATGTCAGGTATTCACCCTCTCGCCGGCAGGCTTGGACCGGCCGCCACTCACTCGGCAATAGTGCGGCCTGAATGGGCTTTAAGGATGCCGGCAAGCCACATTATTTCGGCCACCGCGAGAGATTGCGGACGCTTCCGCGGTGTTGGCCCCGACGCTCGCGAAGGCGATCCTCCGCCCAGTTTGATACCTTTGCCGAGGCACTAAACGCGCCCGAGGAGCACTAGCGCGAGGTGCCGCGATCCCACGCCTTCCCGAGCCGATAGCGAGATGACCAAGCAGATCGTGTCGGCGGAATCTCGGCATCGTGGCGCATGACTACATTATCGTCGGCAAGCAGGGACACGCGAGCTCCGGGGGGCTGGGACTGATCTAGTTTTGCTTCGGAACCACGCTCTCGTGCGGATGCTCCTTGGCTGGATTTGAAGCGGGGCCTGCTTTGGTATCCGCTCGAGCCGGATTTGCAGCTGGGCCCAGCGCGGAGCCGGCTTGAGTCGGCTTTTGACCCGTGGCAGGGTTGTTGTCCGACCCGCGTGTTTGCGAACCCGGAACAAGTTTCCACGAATCGGGATGATCGCACGTCTTCATAGATGGTGGCTGATTGTCTGCAGAAAAGCCGAGACAGCTGCCCTTCCCCACATACTGCAATTTGTACTCCTCGGTCGCTGCGAGTTTCGCCTTGAGCTCGTGCTTCAAATCGACGATCTCCGCATCGAGGTTGAGTAGTGTTTGTTCCAAATGGGAGACGTGGGCCTGCAAGCAAGTCATTCGCTGGGCCGCATCCTGGATGCCATTGCAACTCTTCAATTCTTCGACCGCGGCCGCCGGTCTCGCGCACGCGATTGCGCACAGCGACATAAATATGATCGTTGCAAATGCCCGCATGACTTGATCCTCCCGCCAGGCTTCGCCTAGACCATACATCAAGCATCGCCAGCCGCTCGTTTCCCCACAAGCCTGTATCACGTCACACTTGGGGCTTGCGCGTTGCGGCATCCGGTCTTGCACACGTCCGCCACGACTTGCGACAAGCTCTCAATGGAGATCCTCACGCGCCAGCGCGAGCCGCGGAGAAACGCCTCAAGGTAATGGCGAAAGCACTGGCTTAAGCCGGGGGCGGTCCAAACACGAGAACCGCATTCAGGCCCCCGAAGGCGAAGGAGTTGGACATGGCGTAGTTGACCTCGCGCTTCCGCCCGACATTCGGGGTGTAATCGAGGTCGCATTCGGGGTCCGGCTCGTCGAGGCCGACCGTCGGCGGCACGAATTTCTCGCCGATGGCCTTTATCGCGGCAACGGCTTCGATCCCACCGCCAGCGCCGAGGCAATGGCCGTGCATGGACTTGGTAGAGGAGATCGAAAGCTTGTTCGCTGCATTGCCGAACACGCGCTTGATGGCGCGGGTCTCGTTGACGTCGTTGACGGCAGTCGCGGTCCCATGGGCATTGACATAATCGACATCGCTCGGGGACAAACGTGCGTCATCGAGGGCCATTTGCATGGCCATGGATGCCCCGTCGATCGAGGGGTTCACCATATCGGCGGCGTCAGCGGTCATGCCGTAGCCCAACAACTCGGCAAGGATGGGAGCACCTCGTGCCTTGGCGCGCTCGTATTCCTCGAGCGTCAGGATGCCGGCGCCTTCGGCCAGCACCGTGCCGTTCCGCCTCTTGGCGAAGGGCCACAGTCCATCCGGGCTTAGCACCCGCATGGCCTGCCAGGCTCGCGTGGCGCCCCAGTTGAGCGAGGCTTCGGCCGCTCCGGCAATGCCGAAATCGACGAGCGCTTCGCGGATCATGCGGTAGGTCAGCCCGATCGCGTGCGTGGCCGTCGCGCAGGCGCTGACGACGCCGAAGGTCGGGCCCTTGATGCCGTATTCGATGCTGACATGGGCCGAGGCAGAGCTGCCGATCGCTTTCAGAAGTGTCAGCGGATGCGTGGCACGCTTATTCTCCTTGAACAGCATCTTGTAGGAAAATTCGAGCGTGGTCAGACCGCCAACGCCCGAACCGATGATGCAGGCCGAGCGATAGCTCTCAGTGTCCTTCAACGGCAACTCGAGTTTAGACTGAGCGACGGCTTCCTCCGCCGCGCACCCGGCATATTGCGAATATTTGTCGGCGAGCATGAGCTGCTTGCTTTTCAGCCGCTCTTTCGGATCAAAATCCGGAATCTCACCGGCGATGGTGATGTAGAGATCCTCGGTGGAGAAGCTCTGGACTTGGCGAATCCCGCATTCGCCGTTTTTGAGCGCCGCCCAAAAACGATTCACGCCAGTGCCCAAAGGTGTGACTACGCCCTGGCCGGTGACCACGACGCGGCGGCGCCCATTAGAATGTGTCATGCCGTGCTAATGTAACTCCGGCGATCTTAAACACACCCAGGAGACCCCGGGCGGATAGGCCAATCAAGCAGCTGCGCCCGAAGCCTTTGTCTCTGCTATAATGCTCTTCACGCGATCGACGACGGATCCCACCGTCGCGAACGCTTCTACCTCTTCATTCGCATTATAAGGGATTTCAATCCCGAAAGTATCCTCAATATCGAACACGATTACCGCGAGATCAAGCGATTCAATCTCAAGCTCGCTCAGGGGTGTTTCGAGCGTGACGGCCTTCGATGGGTCCTTCATGTTCTTACGCAAAATCTCGATGATCTTGGTAGCCACATCATCCATATCGCTCTCCCTGCCCATTGCGGGGTCCGTGTCCAAGGGCCCTCCCCGCTAATTCATAGCGTTGCCGAGGGCAAGTCGGGTAGTGGAATAGACTTAAAAACTGGTCGAGTCTACGGCGTCCTCGCTCGATTCAGCCGCCTAGTTGCGGTTCTCATCGCCAACAAAATTGGCCTTTTTGGGCCTACCGCGCCACGGTTTCAGCATAATCGCGGGGTCCCTCTGCGGGTTCCGTTACCCGACTTCCGGCCCCCGACCGTGGTATAGTAGTGGCCAATTGAGGGCGGACAAGAGCCCCTGCGGCCAATTGCCTCCCAACTTTGCCGGCCGCTTGGGGCGAGTTAACCGAAAGAGGCTAAAAAGACGCTAAAGCGGCATTTGCGTCATGGCGAATCCTAGATTAACCCCAACATCTGCGGCCCGTCGCAAGGCTCCGGTGGGCAAGCGCCCTTGGCTCACGGCCTACCCCAAGAACATCGATTGGGGCATGGATTTCGAGCCGGCCCTGGTTACGAGCCTGCTCGATAACGCCGTTGCGGCCTACGGGTCCCGCCCGTGCACCTATTTCATGGGCAAGCGACTGACTTTCGCCGAGGTCGGGCGCCTCTCGGACCGGGTGGCCAAGGGACTTCAGGCGCTCGGTGTCGGCGAAGGCGTGAAGGTGGGGCTGCTCATGCCCAACTCCCCAGCGTTCGTCGTCTTCTATAACGGGATCCTCAAAGCTGGCGGCACGGTCGTCAACTTCAATCCCCTGTACAGCCAGGAGGAGCTCGAATTGCAGGCACGGGACAGTGGTACCAGGATCATGGTGACGCTCGACCTTGCCGTCACCTTCGATAAGGTCGAGGCGCTTCTTGCAAGCGGCGTGCTCGACAAAGCTGTGGTCGCAAGCTTCGCCGCGCTCCTGCCGAAGCTAAAAGCAGTGGGAATGAACTTCCGGCGCGGGCCGAAACTTGCACAAATTGCATCCTCGCCGGAGAAGGCCAAGATCGTCGCCGAGCAAAACCTGCTTGCCAATGACGGCGATTACCGTAAGTCCGCGATCGGGACGGATGCGATCGCGGTGCTGCAATACACCGGCGGCACGACGGGAACGCCCAAGGGCGCCATGCTCAGCCACGCCAATCTGTCGATCAATGTGCAGCAGGTGATCGCCTGGTGGAGTCGGTCAGCTGAGAAGGGCGACCGCGTGCTCGGCGTCTTGCCTCTGTTCCACGTGTTCGCCATGACCGCCGTGATGAATTTCGGCGTCAGCCAGGGCATGGAGATGATTCTCCTGCCGCGATTCGATCTGATCGAAACGTTGAAGCTGATCAACAAGCTCAAGCCGAAAATGATGCCGGGCGTGCCCACCCTGTACAACGCCATGATGCAGCATCCACATATCCGCGATTTCGATCTCACCTCGCTCGAATTCTGCATCTCGGGTGGGGCCGGGCTTCCGCTCGAAGTCAAGCGCGGCTTCGAGTCGATCTCCGGCTGCCGGCTGACCGAGGGCTACGGTTTGAGCGAAACCTCCCCGGTAGCGGCCTGCAATCCCCGCGACCGGCTGCCAAAGGAAGGCTCGATCGGCCTGCCGTTACCAGCCACCGAATTCAGCATCCGCTCGCTCGAGGATCCGAGCGTCGAATTGGAGAGGGGCGAGGCCGGCGAGATCTGCATCGCCGGGCCGCAAGTAATGACGGGCTATTGGAACAAGCCTGAGGAGACCGAGAACGCCTTCATCGGGCGATTCTTCCGCACTGGCGACGTCGGCTATATGGACGAAGAGGGCTTCATCTTTATCGTCGACCGCATTAAGGACATGATCAACGCCTCGGGCTTCAAGGTCTATCCGAGGCACATCGAGGATGTTCTCTACGAACATCCGGCGGTCGAGGAAGTGACGGTGATCGGCATTCCCGATGCCTATCGGGGGGAAGCCCCAAAGGCTTTCGTCAAGCTTAAGGGGGACGCGCGGGCAACCGAAGCCGAGCTGCTCGAGTTTCTGAGACCGAGGCTCTCGAAGATTGAATTGCCGGCCGAGATCGAGTTCCGCGACGACCTGCCGAAAACCATGGTCGGCAAGCACTCGAAGAAAGAACTACGCGCCGAGCAGGCTGCGAAAAGCCAATCAACTTAATCGAAGCGTTCGCCTAGCGGTTCTGCAACCAGGGTAGCAATTCCTCGGGCTCCTTCGGCTTGGGCTTGATCTTCGGCTTCACCACATGCGGCACCGCCGCTGCTGAGGCGGACTCCGACGCATCGGCCGAAAGAATCTTGGGCTTGGGCTTGGTTTTCGCGACCGGAGCCGGGGCCGGTGCTGCTTGATCGTCCTTAGCGGAGGCGGCTTCGACGCGCGCCTCGGTGACCTTGGGCTCCGCCGTGGCGGCCACGGGCGCTGGCATGGTCATGACCACCATGCTCGAAACGTTGTCGCCGGATAGGGGCAGCGGTTCTGGATGACTTATTGCCGTTGTCACCAAGCCTAGGCCGACGATGTTGTGCTGGGACGCAGCCGGGGATGCCGACCTCGGTTGCTTGGGCGGAGCCACCGAGACCCTTGCCTCGATGCGTGTTGCCTCCAATGGTGTTCCAACCGTGAGCGGTGTCGTGGTGATCGGCTTCGGCTCGGGCTGTTCCGCGATGGGCTCACGCGCCGCCTCGATGATGGGCGCCGCGGGTTTCGGCATCGACTGCGGCGCGATATCCGTGGGCGCTGGCGGCGTGGCCGGCGCTTTGACCTCGATCGGCTTCTGCCCCTCTGGGGCAGTGGGCTCGGCAGGCTTAACCGGTTCGGCCGGTGCCTTCACCTCGATGGGCTCCTCGGCCGCTGGAGCCGGAGCAAGCTTGGACCGTACCCACATCTTCTCGCCGCACAGGAGCCACGCTTTGCAGCCCCTAAGCACGATTTGGTCCCGCGAAGCGAGCGTTACCTTGACGTCCGCATAAATCTTTCCCTCTTCGGGATTGTAGACATTCCCCACCCAAGTGTTGGCTTCGGTCGCCACCATGTTGGAGAACAGCGGGAGGCCGATGATTGGCCGGTCGCGCATGGACGGATTCTCGTTGAGGGCGTCATGCAGGGGCCTGCCATGCGCATCGTTTGGAGCTTTGAGCCAGACGATTTTACTGCAGAGGCTCCGGCCGCATTTCTTCACCTCCATCTTCGCCGAACCGTCATCCTTAGCCCAGATGCCGGAAGGATCGGCGGCGGAGGCGTGAGAGGGCACGCCGGCTGCCATAAATACGGCGGCCAAGGCTCCCAGGGCCGGGGCGAATGTCCGATGCTTCATAAGAGCACCTCCTCCAAAACTGACGCGCCGACAGCGCATATCACGCCAGCGGCATTTAACCTTACGCCCCCGGTTCCTAATCGGGCCTTTATGAGGCCATTGTATGGCCCTGCGCCTGCGGTCCATACCACCTCATGGTGCTGTCCCCTGGGCTCGTCCCCGCGATTCGACCCCTTCCACGATAGCCGCGACCCCCATGCCCCCAGCCGTGCATACCGAAATCAACCCGCGCCGACCGCCTTCAGTATGCAACAGCTTGGCCAACACTGCCAGGATCCGTGCGCCGGTGGCAGCAAAGGGATGGCCGAAGGCGATGCTTGAACCCCTGACGTTAAGCTTTTCCCGGTCGATGGAGCCGAGCGCCTGATCACGCCCCAATTTGCGGCAGCAATATTCCTCGGACTCCCAGGCCTTCAAGGTGGCCAGCACCTGCGCCGCGAAGGCCTCGTGAATCTCATAAAAATCAAAGTCTTGAAGGGCCAAACCGCTCTCCATTAGGAGGTCGCCGACGGCCACCGTCGGGGCCATCAGGAGTCCCTCGCCCGCCACATAGTCGACGGCGGCGGTCCGCCCCAGGTTCAAATAGGCCTGTATGGGAATGTTGCGCTTTGCCGCCCACTCCTCCGAGGCAAGCAGCACTGTCGCGGCGCCGTCCGTGAGTGGGGTCGAGTTGGCAGCAGTGATGGTGCCACCTGTGAGATCGAAGACTGGCTTCAGCTCAGCCATTTTCTGCAAGGAGATATCCTCGCGGAGATTGTTGTCGCGGAACACGCCGGCGCAGGGGATGACGAGGTCGTCCATGAAGCCCTGGTCATACGCGGCAGCGGCCTTCTTATGGCTTTCGAAGGCAAACAGGTCCTGCGCCTCGCGGGTGATGCCCCATTCCTTGACCATCAGCTCGCAATGCTCGCCCATGCTCAAGCCCGTACGCGGCTCGGAGGAGGAGGGTGGCTGGGGCGCGAGCTCCGCGGGGGTAAACCCCTTAAAGATCGCGAGCTTCTCGCCAAAGCTTCTTGCCCGCGACAGCTGCACGAGGCGTTGAGCAAAGCTCCGCTTGAACACAATCGGTGCATCGCTCGTGGTGTCGGAGCCAAGCGCAATCCCGCATTCGATCTGACCGATGGCGATCTTGGCGCCCAAGCCCAAGGCGCCCTGCAGACTCGTGCCGCAGGCCTGCATCATGGTGATTGCCGGTGTGGTGGGCGCAAGCGCGCTCCCGATCACCGCCTCTCGCGCAAGGTTCCAATCCTTGGCGTGGGTGACCACGGCGCCGCCGACTACCTCATCGATATGCGCACCATGCAGCGAGAAACGGTCGATCAGGCCAGTGAGCGCCGCCGACAGCATGTCGAGATTGGACAGCTCGGCATAGGCCGTATGGGAGCGACAAAAGGGGATTCTCACCCCGCCAAGCACCGCTACACGCCGCATCCCTTGCTCCCTCATCATGGCTCAAGGACTCTTTGCCAGCTCAGGCCGCAGATTGTGCCCCGGTCGCGCCCGCCTCTTGCGCGTGGCGATAATGCAAAGGCCCGCCGCGGAAGGGCGCGAACCCAGTGCCGAAGATGACGCCGGCATCGACGTGATCGGCATTCAACACGATCCGGTCGGCAAGCGCACGCTCGCATTCGTCGAGCATCGGTTTGATCAGCTCTCGGCCGAGACGATCGAGCTCATCGGCGTCATAGATTGTCTCACCGCGCTTAGGCTTGCCATTCTCCCAGACGTAGAAGCCCTCGCCACTCTTTTTGCCGAGCTTGCCCGCGCGTACTTGGCGCAAAAGCGGGTTGTCTTCGGGCGAGCCACCCCCAAGATGCTCGCCGACTTTGTTGGCAATGTCGAGGCCGACTAGGTCCATGAGCTCGAGCGGCCCCATGGGCATGCCGAATTTGAGCGCTGCCTGGTCGATCTTGTCGCGCGGCGTCCCTTCGGCGTAACGACGCACAGCGGCCATCATGTATGGGGTGAGCACGCGATTGACCAGGAAGCCTGGACAGCTTTTCACGATCAGCGGCAGCTTCTTGACGGCGGTGACGAAGGCGGTCGCCTTGCGCACTTCCTCTTCCCGTGTCTGCTCCCCGCGCACGACCTCGACCAGTGGAAGCTGTGCCACGGGGTTGAAGAAATGGAGCCCCACGAGCCGTCCTGGATCGTTAAGCGGCCTAGCGATGTCCTCGAGCCTGAGCGAGGAGGTGTTGGTGGCGAGCACAGCGCCAGGCTTCATTTGGGCTTCGAGGTCCCGGAACAGCTTCTGCTTGGCCTCGAGCTTCTCCACGATCGCTTCGATCACCACGTCGGCACGATTGATGTATTTGCCTTTCGGGTCGTCGATGATGCGCGCGAGGGCGGCGTCGATTGCGACCTTGCTGCGCAGCTGCTTCTTGAACAGGCCCTTGGCGCGGACAAGCGCCTTCTTCAGTTGACCCTCGTCGAGGTCCTGTAGGCTCGCCTGCATGCCGCACACCACACACCAAGCAGCGATGTCACCGCCCATCGTGCCTGCACCCACGACGTGCACGAGCTTGGGCTTGAAGCCGTTCCGGGGCGCTTCGCCCTTCAGCATCTCAGAGAGCATGAACACGCGGCGAAGATTGCGCGAGGTCTCGCTCGCCATGAGCGGCGCGAAGACCTCCGTCTCGGCGACGCGCATGCGCGCTGGGTCATCGCCATACTGCTCAAAGAGATCGATCAGTCGGTAGGGCGCGGGATAATGGTCCTCGCGCACCTTCTCTGCGGTCTTGGCGCGCATCTGCTTGGCAAGTAGCCCGCGCACCGGCTGCTTCAGCATCGTTTGCTTCCACCACGGCGCGCCCTTGGAGCGGCGCTTCTGCAGCACGGCCTTGCGCGCCGCCCAGCGGAGATTGTGATGCGTGGGTACGACCTGATCGATCAGGCCCATGGCCTTTGCCTGGGCCGGGCGTAGCATGCACCCCGTCAGCATGGCGGTCATGGCGTCCATGGGGCCGGCAAGCTGAATTGACCGCACCGTGCCGTTGAGCCCGGGGAAGATGCCGAGCTTCACCTCAGGGAAGCCGAGCCGCGTGCCCTCCTCTCGGTCGGCGATGCGATAGTGGCAGGCAAGCGCTAGCTCAAGCCCACCGCCGAGGCAAAAGCCATGGATGGCGACGACCATCGGCACCGGTAGCTTTTCGATGCGGTCGAGCAGCCCAAGCGTCTCCTTCACCACCTCCTTGACTTGCGGCTCGGTCGCGAAGCGCGAAAATTCACGGACGTCGGCTCCGACCAGGAAGCCCGTGGACTTGGCGCTCATCAGCACTAGGCCCTTGATCTCGCCGCGCATGGCGGCGGCTTCCGCCCATTTAACGATCTCGCCAAGCTCCTCGGTGAGGCGGCGCCCCATCGAGTTCACGCGCTCGCCTTCGCGATCCATAAGGGCCCAGGAAATGCCCTCGTAGTCAACGGAAAGGCGCCAGTCATGCAGGCTGGGAAGCGGCGTCGGCATGATCATCCTTATTCGGCGGCGATAGAATCTCTCGGCGGCATGAAGACGCTGAACGCTGCGTGTGGGGCCGGCTGCTGGCGCGAGACCTCGCTTGCGTCGAAATGATCGACGGCGATCACACGTGCCGTCAGGTCACGCACTTCGGCAAGCCCACGCGCCTCCTCTCCGGTAATCACGCCCTTGCGTTCGGCTTCGGCGATCCAGTCGTTATTGTAGTAGCGATGCACCTCGCCGTTGCGAACGGCGCGTTCGAGCTTCTTATCGGCCTCCTCGGCAGCGATGACCTTCAACAGCGCGTGTTCGAGCAATCCGATCCGGTCGTTCGGATCGTCAGTCGTGAAGATATCGCGAGTGAGACGGTCGCGAAACTCTCCGGGTTGCAACGCCTGGCGCACGATAACCTTGCCGTCTTTGTCCGGCGCGGGGCTCCGCGCGAAGCCATAAGGGAAGACGAGCGGGCGCATCAGAACGTCAATCCAGGGGAGCGGAAAATTGTCGAGCGTACCGACAAGCGCCCGGTCGAAGCGGGAGAGGCAATTGGCGGCGCAATAGTTCACGAGCTTCAGGTCCGCGCGCGGGCAGCCGTCATCCTCATAGCGCTTCAAGATGCAGGAAAGCAGATAAAGCTCGGCAAGCGCGTCGGCCATGCGGCCGGTGATCTTCTGCCTCACCTTAAGTCCGCCGCCGAGCAGCGCCACCATCGCATCGGCGACAAGTGCGAAGGAGCGCGAGGCGCGCGCAAGTTGCTTCCACCAGCGGCGCGTCGGCCCGGCGTTCGGCGGCGCGTTGGCGAAGACGCCAAACGTCAGATTGTGGAAGAGAGCGCCGAAGATATTCGACACGGTGAAAGACACGTGGCGATCAAACGCGCGCTCAAAGGCAGGCACGCCATGGTCCTGGTCAGGGTCCCGCAGCGCCTCGATCTCGGTGAAGAGGTAGGGATGACTGCGGAGCGCGCCTTGCGCGAACGTAATCAGCGTGCGAGTAAGAATATTGGCGCCTTCCACAGTGATGACCACCGGGACCATCTGATAGGCGCCTTGGATATAGTTCGAAGGGCCGTCACAAATGCCGCGACCCCCGTGAATGTCCAGGGCATCGTTCACGCTTTGCCGCATGCGCTCGGTCGAGACATATTTGAGCAGCGCCGAAATCACCGCGGGCTTCTCACCGGCAGACACCATGGAGGCGGTGACGGCACGCGCGGCCTCGATCCCGTAAGCCGTCTCGGTCATGCGTGCCAAGGGCTCTTCCACGCCCTCCATGAAGCCAATCGGTAGATTGAACTGCTTGCGGATACGAGCATAGGCGGTGGTAGTGCGAAGCAGAGATTTGGCGGCGGCGGCGCTGGTCGCAGGCAGCGAGATAGAGCGGCCGGCGGCGAGGCAGCTCATCAGCATGCGCCATCCCTGCCCTGCCCGCTCCTTGGCGCCGATGATCCAATCGATCGGCACAAACACGTCCTTACCGGAGGTCGGACCGTTGGGGAAGGCGGCGCCGCTGGGAAGATGCCGCCGCCCGATCTCTACGCCCAGATGATTGGTAGGAATAAGCGCAAGCGTGATGCCGACGTCCTCGCCGCGGCCGAGATGATTCTCCGGATCGAACAAGTGAAAGGCGAGGCCGAGCAGAGTGGCATTGGGCGCAAGCGTAATGTAGCGCTTGTCCCAGGTGAGGCTGATCCCAATCGTCTCCTTGCCCTCATGCCAACCCTTGGCGACGACGCCGACATCGCGCATCGAAGCGGCATCGGAGCCTGAGAAGGGGCCGGTTAGCGCAAAGCACGGGATTTCCTGACCACGCGCGAGGCGCGGCAGGTAGCGGGCCTTCTGCGTCTCGGTGCCGTATTTCTCGATCAGCTCACCTGGTCCGAGCGAGTTCGGCACCATGACGATGGTGACACCGTCAGGACTCCGCGAGGAAATCTTGCCGAGGACAAGCGACTGCGCTTGCGCAGAGAAGCCAAGGCCGCCATGCTCCTTGGAGATGAGCATGCCGAGAAAGCCGTGATCGCAGACGAAGCGCCAGATGTCCTCCGGCACGTCGTGTAGCTCATGGCGGATGCGCCAGTCGTTAAGCTTACGGCAGAGTTCCTCGGTTGGCCCGTCGAGGAAGGCGCGTTCTTCGCCGGTGAGCGTGATCGGATTGACCCGGCGGAGCCGTGCCCAGTCGGGAGTGCCGGAAAAGAGCTCGGCGTCCCAGCCGACCGTGCCGGCTTCCAGCGCCTCACGCTCAGTCTCGGAGATCGGCGGCACGGCGCCCTTGAGCGCCCGATAGGCGGGCAACACGACGTAGTCGCGTTTTATACGCGGGAAGGTCAGCGCGAAGAGGCCGCCCGCGACGAGCCAGCCAAGAAGTGCCCAAAAATTGAACAGTGGCACATGCAGATGGCTGGAGCCGAGCCCCATCTGCAGGCTCAAGGTGAAAAGGGCCATGGCCAGCGCCCATGCCCAAAGCGGTGCACGGTTCATGGCGAGCGCAAACAAGGTCGCAAGCAACAGAAGCGCAAAGATGAGCTCAGCCATGGGGACTCTCCGACCGACTGTTTGCCCCTGCCTGCCCACCACGCGCCGGCATCAAAGCCTTGGTTCTTGTGACGGACGTCGAGTCGGTCCGTTTGCCTCTGCGCCTTCTATGGTCCGGCTCGGTCATCGACTCAAGCTCTTTTCTAGCTTTGGCGGTCTTATGGCGAGACGAGCCATAGCGTCCGCCGAATCGGCGCCCACTCTTGGCAGGCCAAGTCATACCAGCAGATTAACGTGGGGCGATTCTTAGTCGCCTCCTGCAACGTCCTGCCCTCCTTGATCGGTTTGCGCACGTCGGCAGCGATAGTGGCGAGGTAGCGCTGCTCCGGCTGAAGTGCCTCCGGGAGCTCCATGGCGTGGGGGCCGTGGCCGGGGACGAGGCGCGGCATTCCGTTTCTTCAAATCATCGATCAGCGCGAGCCAGCCAACAATAGATCCGTCGAGCGTCGGCACAT
>DASPOV010000102.1:0-2822 GCA_035625815.1 Methyloceanibacter sp. | reverse complement strand
GGGAAGGCGGACGAATGGGGTCTTGACGCAACTGGCTTCGATTTGCCGCCTGCTGGCGCGCTGCCGGCAAGCCCGGAGGCCCAGGCCATGGCCGAGTTCAAGCTCGATCTCGCCATTCTAAAATATGCCCGCTTTGCCCGCGGCGGCCGGTTTAATCCGCCCGAGCTCAGCCAACTGTTCGATCAGGCGCCGCCCTTGCGCGATCCGCGGATCGTGATGACCGAGATCGCCGCTGCCGATGCGCCCGATCTCTACCTTCAGTCCCTGCATCCCAAGCACGAGCAGTTCATGCGGCTGCGTCGGGCTTTGCTAACGGCGCGCGGCAGCGACGAGGAGGGTACGAAGCCTGCCGGCAACGAGCGGGATATCAAGCGGATCATCATCAACATGGAGCGCTGGCGCTGGATGCCGGAGAACTTGGGCCCCGTCTATGTCTGGAACAACTCGCCCGAGTTCATGCTGTACGTGATGAAGGACGGGAAGACGATCTACTCGGACAAGACTCTCGTCGGCACGATAGGCTATGCCACGCCGGTCTTCAGCGCCGACATGACGAACATAATCTTCAACCCAGATTGGATCGCGCCAAAAACGGTCGTCACGGAAAACCTGTTGCCGGCTTTGCGCGACGAGAACTATTCGATCCTCAGAATGCACAAGCTCTCGGTGAGCTACCAAGGCACCCCGGTGGATCCGACCAGGGTCGACTGGGGCCGCGTCAATATTCTCAACTACACATTCAGCCAGAAGGCGGGACCAGATAACGTCCTCGGAAAGGTGAAATTCTGGTTCCCGAACAAGCATACCGTCTACATGCACGATACGCTTCCGGTCCGCCGGAAGTACTTCCAAAAGCCGCTGCGCATGATCGGGCATGAATGCGTGCGTATGGAGAAGCCCGAACAGTTCGCCGAGGTCCTTCTTGCCGAAGGCAAGTGGTGGTCGGCAAGCCAGGTCAAGGAGCAGTGGGACAAAGGCGTCAACAACTCGGTCACGCTCGATCACAAAATTCCGGTGCATATGACCTATTTTACGGCGGTGGTTGACAAGACCGGGAAGGTCTCGACCTTTGCCGACGTCTATGGGCTCGACAACAGGATGGCCACCGCACTGTTCGGCAACGCCACGGGCTTTCCGATGCCGCCGCCGGAAGCCAAGGGGCCGCAAGGGGAGGCGGCGGACGCGTCTTCTTCTGCGAGCTCGGCAAGGCGAGCCGCCAACGGCAACGACATTGCCGGCTCGCTGCAGGGCTTCGCCGGCGATTAGCGCGCTATTTCGACCCACTAAGCGGATTGCGGTAATAGATGACGCTCTCGGCTTCTTTGAAGCCGAGAGCGTCATGCGCCCTTGGCAGGCTTCGTTGTGAAGCTCAACGTCAGGGGGGAGTTCCAGGCCCCCGCCCACAGAAAGGGGCCGCTCGTCGTAAGCTACGCGCCATCGAAGGCGTTCTTCCCATCGCCTCTCGCATCTCTTGCCGACCCTCGAGTCCTGTCTTTGATCCTGCTCGGAAGCTGAGGCATCGTGCGCAGCGAAAACGCGAGAATCAAGCATTTGCAAATGAAAACGTCAGAATCAAGCGTTTGCAAATAATGAAGAGGCTGCGATCCCGTTTGGTGGGCCCAATTTTGCCCTCTCCAATCGTTAGCATCGGCCTTCGGGGACGCATCCGCGGACGCAAACCAAAAACAGCACGAGATGATCAAGCGTTTTCTCATTGCCGCCATTCTGGTTGCCCTTTTTCTCGGTGGGGTCGCCTATTTCAATCTCGTGTTCAAGCCGGCGATGATCAAAGAGTTCGTTTCGAAGACAGCGCCGCCTGCCGCCACGGTCACAGCGGAACGCGCCGGTACCAAGTCCTGGCTCGACCGCGTGCAGTCGATCGGCACGCTGATCGCCATCCAGGGCGTCGACGTGGCGCCGGAGGTCGGCGGCATCGTCAAGGACTACTATTTCGAGAGCGGCAACGATGTGGTGCAGGGCGCCAAGCTCGTCGCGCTCGACACGTCGGTGGAGGAATCCGATCTCGTCAAAAATCGTGCCGTGCTGCTCGAGGCGAATGCCGATCTTGGGCGTCAAACGAGCCTCGTGAAGAAAGGCACCGTGTCACAAGCCGTTGTCGACACGACCATATCGAAGCGCGATACAGCCGCGGCCTCTGTGCAGCACATGGAAGCGGTCATCGCCCAGAAAAACATCACCGCGCCATTCCCGGGCAGGCTCGGCCTTCGCCGGGTGGAGAAGGGGCAATATGTGAAGCCCGGTGATCCGCTCGTCTGGCTCCAGTCGCTCGACCCAATCTGGATTGACTTCCCGGTGCCTGAAGGTGATTTGGGCAAGTTGAAAGTCAGCGCCCCGATCGAGGTCAGCGTCAATGCCTATCCGGGCCAAGTGTTCAAGGGCAAGATCGAGGCTTTCGACGCCCGCGTAGCACAAGACACGCGAACCCTCATGGTGCGGGGGCGCCTGCCCAATGCCGACCAGAAGCTGCTTCCCGGCATGTTCGCCAGTGTGGCGGTGTTAGAAGGCGAGCCAAAGGAGCTTGTGACGGTGCCGCGCACTGCGGTGACGTATGGGCTTTATGGCGATAGCGTCTGGGTGGTGAAGGAGGGGCCGCCGGTGCCAGAGAAAACCGCGAGCGTGGGCGACGTCGTGGTGCCGGCACCGCAGCTTACGGCAGAGCGGCGGTTCGTGCACATCGGCCTCACGCAAGGCGACGAGGTGGCAATCCTCGAAGGCGTGAAGGCAGGGGAGCAGGTGGTGACGAGTGGGCAGCTCAAATTGCATCCCGACGCCGCCATCAAGATCGACAACACTCGGCCTTT
>DASPOV010000101.1:0-3020 GCA_035625815.1 Methyloceanibacter sp. | reverse complement strand
ATGAGGAACAACGCGAGATGTCGGCAGACGCAGCTTTCCAAGGGGCGCTGGGTTCGGGCCAGCAAGGAAGAGGCGGACCATAACGATCCAACCATACCCAAAGAGCGTTAGGCGCGATCAATACATCGAAGGTGGTTCCCTGGTAACTGGCTATGAGCGCATCTTTCCCG
This sequence comes from Methyloceanibacter sp., assembly GCA_035625815.1. Taxonomy (GTDB): domain Bacteria; phylum Pseudomonadota; class Alphaproteobacteria; order Rhizobiales; family Methyloligellaceae; genus Methyloceanibacter. The sequence continues at coordinate 2,850 of DASPOV010000101.1, read as the reverse complement.
GTGCAAAAGCTATTTGAGCGCCAGTCCGGGTTAGAGTGCACTTGCCGTTTCTCCAAGCCCTGACCGTCGCCCTTATCAAGTCCCGCTCCAAAGCTGGTTTTCCCAAAATCTCAGACGAGGTGTAAGCGGCGGTGAGAAAGTCGGCCAGTGGAGCGGCGGCGCTTGTGCTGCTGCGTGGCGGAGTAATAACCGGCCACTGGTTAGGTTGCCCCTTTCTGGACGCGAGAGGGGCGACAGGGGATGTACGCCGTGGACAACTATGCCGCGGTCCGACGTTTCGTTTTTGTCGAGGGTAAGAGCCGTCGTGAAGCCGCCCGTGTTTTCGGCTTATGCCGGGACACGATAGCGAAGATGTGTCAGTTCTCGGCGCCGCCGGGCTATGTGCGCAAGAAGCCTCCAGCGAGACCGAAGTTAGGGCCGTTCGTTTCCATCATCGATGCGATTTTGGCGGCCGATATAACGGCGCCGCCGAAGCAGCGGCACACCGCCAAGCGCATTTACGACCGGCTCCGCGCCGAACACGGCTTCGACGGGGGCTACTCGGCCGTGAAGGAGTATGTGCGGCTTGCGAGGTCTCAAGCGCGCGAGACCTTTGTGCCGTTGGCGCATCCGCCTGGGCATGCCCAAGTCGATTTCGGCGAGGCGATCGGCGTGATCGGCGGCGTCCGCCAGAAGATGCATGTGTTCTTCATGGACCTGCCGCATTCGGATGCGCCCTTTATGAAGGCCTATCCGGCGGAGACGACGGAAGCCTTTCTCGACGGCCACGTTTCCGCCTTCGCCTTCTTTGGCGGCGTTCCGCAGTCGATCCTCTACGACAACACCAAGCTCGCGGTCGCCAGGATTTGCGGCGACGGCAAGCGTGAACGGACGCGGGCCTTCAGCGGGCTCATCAGCCATTACCTGTTTCGCGACCGCTTTGGCCGGCCCGGCAAGGGAAACGACAAGGGCAAAGTCGAGGGCCTTGTGAAGAACGGGCGGCGGCGGTTTCTGACGCCGGTCCCCATCGCCGCAAGCTTCGAGGCGTTGAACGCGAAGCTTGAAGCGGATTGCCTTTCGGAACTCGATCGCAGCGCGGGCTCTTGCCCGGCGACGATCGGGGTTCGTCTTCAAGCGGACTTGGCCGCCTTCCGGCCCTTGCCATCTGGTGTTTTCGAGCCCTGCGATCAGCGGAGTGCGCGCGTGTCGTCGACGGCGCTCGTTCGCTACCGCACGGCCGACTACTCCGTTCCCACGGCGTATGGCTTTCGCGACGTCATCGTAAAAGGCTTCGTGGACGAGGTGGTTGTCATCTGCGCCGGGGAAGAGATTGCCCGCCATAAGCGATCCTATGAGCGCGGCGACTTTGTCTGCGATCCCCTGCATTACCTGGCGCTGATCGAGCAAAAACCGGGATCGCTCGACCAAGCGCGGCCCTTGCAGGATTGGGTTTTACCGGAGCAGTTCCTGCAGTTGCGGCGTCTGCTCGAAACCAGGATGGGCGCCCGCGGCAAGCGCGAGTTCATCCAGGTCTTGCGGCTCATGGAGACGTTCGACGAGAAGCTGGTCGCCGATGCAGTCAAGGACGCCCTGAGGCTTGGCGCGCCAAGCTTCGACGCCGTCAAGCAGCTGATCTTGTGCCGCATTGAGAAGCGGCCGCCCAGGCTCGATCTTGCATCATATCCCTATCTGCCAAAGGCCGCCGTTCGCGCGACGCGCGCCTCCGACTATGCCGCCTTGCTCGGCAAGGAGGCGGCATGACCGAGGTCACGGATAAACCGCAGTTGCTGCTTCGGCATCATCTCAAGCAGCTCAAGCTGCCAACCGTTCTCGCCGAGTACGAGAAAGTCGCCCAGGAATGCGCCCGCAGCGGCGTCGATCATGTGCGCTATCTGCTCAGGCTTTGCGAACTCGAGCTGATCGAACGCGAGCGGCGCATGGTGGAGCGCCGCATTCGCGCCGCTCGCTTTCCTGCCGTGAAGGGGCTCGACAGCTTCGAGTTCGAGGCCATCCCCTCGCTCAACAAGATGCTGGTCCTGGAGCTGGCGCGGGGCGAATACATCCTCAGGCGCGAGAACGTCATCGCGCTCGGCAACAGCGGCACGGGCAAGAGCCACATCGCCTTGGCCCTCGGCCTCGCCGCCTGCCAGCGCGGCATGGCGGTGGGATTTGCGACCGCCGCCGGGCTTGTCCATCAGCTCATGGAGGCGCGTGACGAGAAGCGGCTCCTGCGCCTCCAAGCTCAGCTCGCCGCCCATAAGCTTCTGATCATCGACGAGCTTGGTTATGTGCCCCTGTCGCCAACCGGCGCCGAGCTTCTGTTCGAGGTCTTCAGCCAGCGCTATGAGCGGGGATCGATCGTCGTGACGTCCAACCTTCCCTTCGAGGACTGGACATCCATCTTCGGCTCCGAGCGGCTCACCGGCGCCCTGCTCGACAGGCTTACCCACCACGTCCACATCCTCGAGATGAATGGAGACAGCTATCGGCTCAAGCAGTCGAAAAACAAGCGCCGCCGAACTTCTCGTTCCGCGAATGAAGACACGTCCTCAGCCGAAAGCGTCGATCCAAGCACTGGCGAAATCGTCTCCCAATAACGAGAAAATGCAGAAAAGCATAAAGCCCCATCGCGATGGGGCTTTATGCTTGCTGCGTCATCAGCTGTGGCCGGAAATCTCTCCGCCACGGTGGCCTGAAATTACTCCGCCGTTGACACCAATTACTAGCTGATACATTAGGCCCCCCAAGTGATGCAATATCGCAAGCTGAAAAATCTCTACTCACTTGGAGACAGCTTGCAGGACAACGGGCGCCGTCAAGCCTTCTTAGAAAGCTGGAGGGCCATTCTGCTTCGGTGAGTGGTGCGCTAGC